>DAIQQI010000254.1:0-4859 GCA_036786925.1 Steroidobacteraceae bacterium | reverse complement strand
CGGGCCGCAGAAAGTAACCCGGCGGCGGCAGGCGCTCGCGTGTGCCGCTGATCACGCAGGGTACGACTGTCAGTTGTGAGCGCGCTGCGATGGTGAACGCGCCGGAATGAAACTTCAGCAGCCCGGGCTTGGCGTGAAACGTGCCTTCCGGGAAGAACACCAGCGACTGTCCGCGGTTGGCGCTGCGCAACAGCCGCCGCGCGTCGGAGGCGCCCTTGTGACGGTTGACGCGGTCGACGAATTCCGAACCGATGCGCCGCAACAGGAACCCCGCTAACGGCACGCTGTCCATTTCTTTCTTGATGACAAAGGAAAAACGCGTCGGCAGCGCGGCTTTCATCACCGGCCCATCGAGGTAGCTGCAATGATTGGCGACCACAACGCAGGGGCCGTCGGGCAGATGCTGCAGCCCGGTGACGCGCAGGCGCATTCCGGAGGCCGCCAGCATCATGCGCGCCATGGCGCCGGCCAGCGCGCGGCGCGCCCGCAATCCGGGCACCAGCAGCACGCCCAGCAGCGCGACAACGCCGAGAATTGCGATGGCAAGCCACGCGTAAATTCCCCACAAACCGTAGGCTAGCGGCATCGTCGGTTTTGAACCTTTACTGTGACCGAGTTCTCTTTATGTTAATGCGTATCGACAACCGTGAATAAGGTCACTGCGGATTAACCGGCGTGGAACCGATACTCCTCCTGCGAATCCGAACAGGCAACAGTTTTGCCGTTACGCAATCGAGGCTGAATTGATCAAGGCAGCAACAGCAGCAGGGCAGGTAGCGAAGGTGGACAACACGGATCCCGCCATCACGCGCTTTCTCGATGCCGTGTGGATGGAACGCGGCTTGTCGGTCAATACGCTGGCGGCGTATCGCGCCGATCTGACGGCCTTGAATCGCTGGCTCGCCGAGCGCGATATCCGCATTCTCGATACCACCCGTTCGGATCTGCTCGGTTTCATTGCCGCGCGCGTTGAACACGGCGCCCGGCCCCGCTCAACGGCGCGCCAGCTGTCATCGTTCCGCCGCTTCTTTCGCCACTTCCTGCGCGAGGGCAGCGTCAAGCAGGACCCCACGGCGCAGATCGCCATGCCCAAGATCGGCCGCTCGCTGCCCAAGTCCCTGTCCGAGGAGGAAGTCGAGTCGCTGCTGTCGGCGCCACTCGTGACCGATCCGTTAGGTCATCGCGACCGCACGATGCTGGAAGTGCTGTACGCAACGGGCTTGCGCGTGTCGGAGCTGGTCAGCCTCAAGTACACCCAGGTCAATCTCAACCAGGGCGTGATACGCGTGCTCGGCAAGGGCAATCGCGAGCGCCTGATTCCGGTCGGCGAAGAAGCGGTGCGCTGGCTCGGTGAATTCATCAATGGTGCGCGCAGCGAGATCCTGCTGGACCGCGCCACCGACTATCTGTTTCCGACGCGCCGCGGGGACCGCATGACGCGCCAGGCCTTCTGGCACATCATCAAGCGTTACGCGCGCAAGTCGCTGATCGAGAAAGCGCTGTCGCCGCATACCCTGCGGCACGCGTTCGCGACGCATCTTCTCAATCATGGCGCGGACCTGCGCGTGGTGCAGATGCTGCTGGGCCACAGTGATTTGTCGACCACGCAGATCTATACCCATGTGGCCCGCGAGCGCATGAAGGAATTGCACGCAGCGCACCATCCGCGCGGTTAAGTCGCACTTCCGGCCAGACCCCAATCCCCGGGCCGGATCCTTGAGTTAGACTTGAACCCTTCGGCCGGTGTACGGTCGAATAGTTACCCTTAGTCGATGGGACGCTTGCTGCATGAAACTTGGTAAATCCTGGGTTCTTTTACTTGGCCTGTGCGCACTACCGACGGCGCCGGCGCAATCGGCGGACAAGCCGGGGGCGCGCCCCGACGTGCGCGTCGACATATCCCGCAAGTTTCCCGGCACCAAGGTCGACGACGTCCGGGTTTCGCCGGTCCCGGGTGTCTTTGAAGTCATGCGTGGCACGGACGTCGTGTATGTCAGCGGCGATGCCAAGTACGCCATTGCCGGCGACCTGTACGACCTTAACAACCAGAGCAGCAACCTGACCGAGCGCCGGCGCCGCGAGATCCGCATGCAGATGTTAGCCGCGGTCCCCGATTCGCAGGCCGTGGTGTTCGCGCCCAAGGATCCCAAGTACACCGTCACCGTCTTTACCGATGTCGATTGCGGGTTCTGCCGGCAGCTGCACAGCAAGATCGCGCAGTACAACGATCTCGGCATCAAGGTTCGGTATCTGTTCTTCCCGCGCACCGGCCCGGCGACTGAGTCCTGGGAAAAAGCCGAGCAGGTCTGGTGTTCTGCGAACCGCAACGAAGCCCTGACCAAGGCCAAGCTGGGCGAGACCCTCAAGGTCGCGAAGTGCGCCAACACGCCGATCAAGCGCGACTACGAACTGGGCGAAAACATCGGCCTGCGCGGCACGCCGGGCATCGTGCTGTCCAACGGCGAGCTGCTGGGCGGCTATCTGCCGCCTATCAACCTGGTCGCGAAATTGCAGGGCCTGGCGGCCGGCAAGTAAGCCGGCGGCCGCTGCGGAGCTAACGCTCCAGCAGTTTGAGCTTGTCGGGCACGCCTTCCCATTCCTTGGCGTCGGCCGGCGCCTTGCCCATCTCGGTGATCACCGGCCATTTGCGCGATAGCTCGGCGTTCAGTGCCTTGTAGGCTTCCTGACCGGCGGGGATCTCTTCTTCTGAATAGATCGCCTCGACCGGGCATTCGGGCTCGCACAGCGTGCAATCAATGCATTCGTCCGGGTCGATGACCAGGAAATTGGGGCCTTCATGGAAGCAGTCCACCGGGCAGACTTCCACGCAGTCCATGTACTTGCACTTGATGCATTGTTCGGTAACGACAAAAGTCATTGCAGTCCTCTTGGGGGCTATTCTGCCCTACCGGGCACGACGGTTGAACTGAGTGAAGTGGTGTCCGTCCACTCCGGCGGTCCGGTCTTCCAGAAAGCGACGCAAGGTGTAGTCGGTACTGGGGAAGGCGATGTCGGCCCAGGGCAGCTCATCCGCCGTGACCAGCCTGGCATCGAGGCTCTCGGGCCCGGCGCCGATTTCAGGGTCCAGCAGGCGGGCGCGGAAGAATACATGCACCTGGTGCGCGTGAATGACGTGCACGATTGTTAGCAACGAGAGGATTTCGACCTTGGCCAGGGCTTCTTCATGGGCCTCGCGGGCCGCCCCCTGCTGCAGGGTTTCGCCGTTTTCGAGGAACCCCGCCGGCACGGTCCAGTATCCGACCCGCGGTTCTATGGCGCGCTTGCAGATCACGATCCGGCCGTCGAATTCGGGCACGCAGCCGACCACGATCTTCGGGTTCTGGTAATGAACGATGCCGCAGCTGTCGCAGACGAAGCGCGCCAGCAAATCACCCTCTGGCACGCGCATGCTGACCGGCGCGCCACAATCGCTGCAATATTTCATGATTTAGTGAACCTGGTGCCCGGGGGGAGAATCGAACTCCCATGACCTTGCGGCCGGCAGATTTTGAGTCTGCTGTGTCTACCAGTTCCACCACCCGGGCGGGCAGTCAAAAACGGGGCGGGAGTGTAGCGCAGCAGGGCGTGGAAACAAATTGTGCGACGCTTTCCCGGCGTCGGGCATCTTAGGTAAGTACATGGGCAAACTGGCAGACCTGGTGGTGGGCGACAGCCTGCTCGCGGCGGTGCGCAGCGGCGACCGCGATGCGGCCGGGCGGCTGTACACCGCAGTCGCGGGCCCGGCCTATACGCTGGCGCGCCGCCTGGTCGGCCCGGCGGTGGCCGAGGATGTCCTGCAGGACAGCATGATCAGGGTGTTCGCGGCGCTGGGCGGTTTTCGGGGCGAAGCGCCCTTTGGCAGCTGGCTGCGGCGGATCGTGGTCACCCAGTGCCTGATGCAGTTGCGTTCGCCCTGGCGGCGCGCCCGCGTTTACTGGGAGGATTTCGCGCAGTCCGCCGGTGAGCTAACAGATTCGACCGATCCGGCGTTTGCCGTGGACGCGGAGCGCGCGTTGCGGCGCCTGACGCCAACCGCCCGGGCGGTGCTGTGGCTGCACGCGGTGGAGGGCTACTCGCACGCCGACATCGGCGCGCAGTTCGGCCGCAGCGAAAGTTTTTCCAAGACCCAGTTGGCGCGGGCGCTGCGGCGCCTGCGCGATCACGCAAACACCAGTGCTGAAGAATTGCTATGCCAGACCCCACCCAAATCCTGAGTCCCGCCGCCCAGCGCGAGTGGCCGGCGCCCTACGATTATCCGGCGTTTGAGGCGCGCGTTGCCGCTGCGCGGCGGCGCGTGCAGGTCGGCCAGCGTTTCGGCGTCGCGACCCTCGCTGCGGTCAGCCTCGCGGCGCTCAGTCTGTTGCTGGTGTCCGCGCGCCAGCGGCCCGCCGCGACAACCGAGGCGGCTGCGATGGTCAGCAGCGGAGCGAATCCCGGGGACTCGGCACTGGCGACGGTCATGGATGAAAGCTGGCTGCGCCACTTGCCGCGGGAGCCGGCCGTTGCGCGCGTGTCGACGCGCGCGCCGGTGGGAATGCTCCAGGATCGGATTGCCTGGCTGGACGATTCGCTGAGCGCTGCCTTGCAGGAGCAGGCGGCGCATGGCGAGGTGCTGCGCCTGCGCTCGGAGCGCGCCCAGCTGGTCGACGCGCTGGTGCGGGTTCGCTACGCCGAGCAGCTGTCGGCCGACGCCAATTGATTTTTCTTCTGTGCAACGGAGTATGAGTTCATGAAATCACCCATTTTGTTAGGTTTGTCGGTGTTGCTGGCCGGCGGAGCCGCGCTGGCGGCGACGCCGGCCATCCCGCCGGTACCGCCGGTCGCGGCCGCCGCGCCGGTGGCGCCAGCCGCGCCGGTCA
>DAIQQI010000253.1:0-4886 GCA_036786925.1 Steroidobacteraceae bacterium | reverse complement strand
GGTTCCGTCCAGTCGTGATTGCTCCACACCTTGTAAAGCAGCACGGCCGCCAGGGGTATTGCACAGACGAGCGCCAACGCCGCCGCCGTCGCCCGTGGCGACGCTCCCTGGCGCCATAGCGGCCAGACCACCAGCGCCACCGCCACAACCGACATCAGGACTGCGAGCGCAACAAACCCCGAACTCAAGCCGAATCCTCCGGCGTGTCGCTATCGAGCGGCTCAAGCGCGCGCCGCTGCCGCAGTACGCGCCAGCCGATCAGGCCGCCACCCAGCAGCAGCACGCCCGGTAACAGCCACAGCCACGCGTTGCGCGCGCTGAACTCCGGTCGAAACAGGATGAATGCGCCATAGCGCTCGCGCATCCAGTCGCGAATCTCATCGTCGCTCTTGCCCTGCTGCAGCAGCTCGCGCACCTCGCGCCGCAAGTCGCCGGCGAGGCCGACCGGCGAGTCGGCGATCGACTGGTTCTGGCACTGCATGCAACGCAGCTCGTGCGTCAGCGCGCGATAGCGCGTCTGCAGAGCGGGATCGGCCATTTCCTCGGGATCCACGGCACCAACAACAGTTGATCCCAGGGCTAACAGAACCAGCAATAATGATCGCAAGTTACTCATGGCGATGGCCGTGCTCCGGTGGGCTCGATGCGGGCGAGAAACTTTTGAGCCCAGACCTCGTCGGTCATGGGGCCGACGTGTTTGTAGACGATGATGCCCTGAGGATCGACCAGGAAAGTTTCCGGCGCGCCGTAAACGCCATAGTCGATGGCTATCCGCCCGTCGCGGTCCTCGGCCACGATTTCGTAAGGATTGCCCAGCTGCTGCAACCATTGCAGCGCCTCCTGCGGCTGATCCTTCCAGTCGAGGCCGATGATCGGCGCCTTCCCGGTGGCCTTGATCTGCAACAGCGTTGCGTGCTCGTTGCGACATTCGGCGCACCAGGTACCCCAGATGTTGAGCAGATACCAGCGGCCGCGCATGGATTTTGCCTCGAAGCGCGCGCCATCGGGACTACCAAGCACCGGCGCCACGAAATCCGGCGCCGGCTTGCCTAACAAAGCAGACTGGATGACGGATTTCTCCGGCGCGCGCTGGACACCGATCGCGAGCACCAGCACCAGCGCTGCGAATACGCCAAGCGGCAGCAGGAAACGGATCATGACGACGCCAGCACCCCGGGCTCAGTGGACGCCGCGGCTTCGCGCCGCTGATAACGGCGGTCACTCGCAGCCAGTCCGCCGCCGATCGCCATCAGGAACGCGGCCAGCCACACATAGCTGATAAACGGCCTGACCTGCGCACGAATGCTCCATTTGCCCTCGCCCAGATCCTCGCCGATGGCGGCAAAGATATTGCGCGTAATGTCGTTCTGAATGCCGGCCTCCGTCATGACCGACTTCTGCACCCAGTACTGGCGCTTTTCCGGACGCAGGCGCGCCAATTCACGGCCGTCCCGGCTGACAACAACCACGCCGCGTACCCCGTCATAGTTGGGGCCCTCCATCGGGCCCATCGACTCCAGGCGGTATTCAAATGCACCAAGCCGCGCGGACTCGCCGATCCGCAGAGCGATATCCCTTTCCACGGTGTAGGTTTCGACCGCAGTCACCGCCAGTACGAATACACCGAGGCCGATGTGCGCCAGTGACATGCCGAGCACCGAACGCGACAGGCTCAGCCCGCGGTACAGGCGCATCAGCGGCTCCACCAATGAGGACAGAACGATCCATGCGCCGAGCGCAAGCGCCACCGGTGTCAACCAGGGTATGCCGCCCTCGACACCTAACACAATGGCGAGCGCAAAGGCGATCGCAATCGCGGCGGTGGCCAGCAAGCTCCGGCGCTTTTCAGACAGCCTGCCCTTTTTCCAGCCAGCGTGCATGCCCACCGCAACCAACGCGAGCAGCGGGATCACCGGCAACAGGAACACCGGATTGAAATACTGCGCACCGACTGACAGCGTGCCGAGACCGGCGGCGTCAGAAATCAGCGGCGCGAGCGTCCCCGCAAAAACGGACGTGCAGGCAACCACCAGCAGGATGTTGTTGAATAACAGGAACGCTTCACGGGAGGTCAGCTCGAAGCCCGCGGACGACTTCAGCAACGGCGCGCGCCACGCATACAGCGTCAGTGCGCCGCCGATGGTGATGATCAGGAAGATCAGGATGAAGATGCCGCGGGTCGGGTCGGCCGCAAACGAATGCACCGACACCAGCACGCCCGAGCGCACCAGGAACGTACCTAACAGACTCAGGCTGAAGGTCAGAATGGCAAGCAGCAGCGTCCAGCTCTTGAACAGGCCGCGCTTGTCGGTGACCGCCAGCGAATGGATCAGCGCGGTAACCATCAACCAGGGCATGAACGAGGCATTCTCGACCGGATCCCAGAACCAGAAGCCGCCCCAGCCCAGTTCGTAGTAGGCCCACCAGGAACCGAGCGCGATGCCTATCGACAGGAAGGCCCAGGCCGCGGTCGTCCATGGGCGGGTCCAGCGCGCCCAGGTCTGGTCCAGCTTGCCCTCGAGCATGGCCGCGCAGGCAAAGGCGAACGCAACGCTGAAGCCGACATAGCCGAGATAGAGCATCGGCGGGTGCGCCGCCAGCGCCGGATCCTGCAGCAGCGGATTGAGATCGCGACCATCCGGCATGGCCGGCGACAGCCGCTCGAACGGATTCGACGTTGCCAGCAGAAACAGCAGGAATCCCGCGGTAACCAGGCCTAACACGCCAAGCACGCGGGCCGCAAAGGTCGGCGGCAGGCCGCGCGACTTGAGCGCCACGGCCACGGTCCAAAGGCCGAGGATGCAGGTCCACAACAGCATCGAGCCTTCATGCGCACCCCAGACCGCGGCAATGCGATACACCAGCGGCAGGGCTGTGTTGGAGTTCTCGGCGACGTAGCGCACCGAGAAGTCGTGCTGGATGAAAGCATCAGCCAGCGCCAGCAACGCGAGCAGCGACAGCGCGGTCTGGCCCAGCGCCGCGGGCCGGGCTACGGCGCTCCAACGCTCCCTGCCAGACGCCGGGCCGGCGATACCGAAAAAAGCCTGGGCCACAGCCAGCAATAACGCCAGCACCAGCGCGAACGTTCCTAGTTCGGGAATCATAGTTGGCCCTTCGGTTGCACGGGCATGACGCCCTTGTGCTCTTTCTTTATTGCCGCCGCCACTTCCGGCGGCATGTAGTTCTCATCGTGCTTGGCGAGTATTTCATCCGCGACGAATTGCCCTTGCGATGTCAGCACGCCGTGAGCAACCACGCCCTGATTCTCGCGAAACAGATCCGGCAGCACGCCCGAGTAGCGCAGGGGCACGTCGTGCTTGAAATCGGTCACGATGAAATCGATATCGAGCGAGCCTGGCTTGCGATGCACGCTGCCCGGCTTGACCATGCCGCCGAGGCGGAATCGCTCCGCGACCGGCGCCTTGCCAGCCACGATGTCCGCGGGGGAGAAAAAGAACATCACGTTTTCGCGCAATGCCATCAGCGCCAGCCCGCCCGCGACCGCGACGCCCGCCAGCACGCCCAGCACCAGGACCAGTCGTCGGCGCCGCGGTGTCATGCGTCCTCCGATCCGTCGACCGCGGCACGGCGCGCCTCAGCCAGTGCGGCGCGCAACACGCTCCGCGCGGACCAGCTGGTGAGCGCAATCGCACCGAGTGCAACCACATACGAAGGCCACACGTACTGCGCGTAGCCCCCCATGGCGAAGAAAGCGGACATTGAATCAGGCATTGGCAACTGTCTCCCGTACCCAGGCTGAGTGCTTTTCGCGCCGCAGAACTTCTGCGCGCAGGCGCACACTCAAGAACGCCAGAAAGAACACCGTAAACCCCGCCAGCATCAGCAGCAACGGCACCAGCATCGATGCCGGCATGGAAGCGCGCGCCAGCTTCATCACGGACGGGGATTGATGCAAAGAGTTCCACCCCTCTACCGAGAATCGCACGATCGGCACGTTAACCATGCCGATAACGGCCAGCCAGGCGCTGAGGCGATCCGCACGCGAGGTGTCGTCATACGACGCGCGCAGGGCCATGTAGCCGAAAAACAGGAACAGCAGTATCAATTGTGCGGTGAGTCGCGGATCCCAGACCCAGTATGTGCCCCACATCGGCTTGCCCCACAGCATGCCGGTAATCAGTGACACCGCGGTAAACGCCGCGCCGACGCCGGCGCAGCTGGCCGCCACCGCATGCGCAACTTTCATGCGCCAGATCAGGCCGACGGCCGCGGCGGTCGCCATGCAGGAATAGACCATCAGTGACAGCCATGCCGATGGCGCATGCACATAGATGATGCGGAAGCCCTCGCCCTGCTGGTAGTCCGGCGGTGCTAACAGCAGGCCGCCGTACAGACCGGAAGCGATCAGGACCGCGGCGCTCCAGCCAAACCACGGCGCCAGCCGCTCGCTCAGGCGATAAATGTACGGCGGTGAACCGAGCCGATGAAACCACGTGAAATCCATGCCTTACTCCACAGCAATTCGCAAAACGGCCGCCGTCGCCAGCGGCGCCAGCGTCAGCGTCAGAACCGCGACCGCCGCCAACAGATAAAAGGCGCCGGCCGCGCTCCCGCCCTCGATCGTGAGCTTTGTGGCCCGCGCACCGAAGATCACCACCGGGACCGCGAGCGGCAATGTTAGCAGCGTCAGCAGAATCCCGCCACGGCGGGCGCCAAGGGTCAGCGCCGCGGCTGCCGCGCCTAACAGACTGAGGCAGACGGTGCCAAGCACCAGCGCCATGATCACGCCGGGCATGGCCGCAACCGGCACGCCGAGGCCCGCGCCCAGCAGCGGCGCCAGCAGGGCCAGCGGCAGGCCGGTCATCAGCCAGTGCGCGGCGACCTTGGCGAGCACCAGCGAAACCAGCGACTCGCTGCCGGCGACC
>DAIQQI010000252.1:0-4902 GCA_036786925.1 Steroidobacteraceae bacterium | reverse complement strand
TCCTGAAAAGATCCTGCTCGAACTTCGGCAACTGGCCGGTGCCAATCAGGGCCCCCTCATTCACGAGGTAAGGGACATAACACTCGGTATAGCCGTGTTCGCGCGTGTGCAGGTCGAGCATGAACTGCGCCAGCGCGCGGTGCAGCCGCGCAACGCCGCCGCGCAGCACCGCAAAGCGGGCGCCGGAAATCCGCCCGGCAGCTTCGAAATCCAGCCCCCCTAACACAGCGCCGACGTCGACGTGGTCCTGCGGAGCAAACTCGAACTTGCGCGGCTCGCCCCAGCGCCGGATCTCTTTGTTAGCGTCCTCGCTGGCGCCATCCGGCACCTCCGGGTGCAGCAGATTGGGCAGCGTCATCAGCCAGCCGTCGACCTCGGCCTGGACGGCCGCGATGCCGGCGTCGGCCGCCGTGAGCTGCGCCCCCAGCGCCTCGCCCTTGGCAATCAGCGGCGCGGTGTCCTCGCCCCTGCCCTTGGCCATGCCGACGGCCTTGGCATTGGCGTTGCGCTCGGCGCGCACCCGGTCCGCCTCCATCTGCCAGTGCTTGCGCCGCTCCTCGAGCGCACGAAACGCGGCGACGTCGAGCACATGGCCGCGGCGCGCGAGGTTGCGCGCCACGCCTTCCGGGTCGGTACGAAGCAACTTGCTGTCTAACACCTGGTCATTCCTCAGATCATCGTGGCCAGGGCCCTGCCCGCCCAGGCCGCTAACAAACATCCGAACACCGTCGCAGCGGCATACAGCAGCGCCCGTCCGGTCAGGCCGGCGCTGAATATGAGGTTGGTCTCCAGCGCGAACGCCGACCAGGTCGTGAAGCCCCCTAACACGCCGCTGATCCAGAAGATACGCCAGGGCTCGCTTGCGGCATGTCTTTCCATCATCCAGACGTAGCACGCGCCGATCACGAAACAGCCCAGCAGATTCACCGCTATTGTAGCGCGCGGCCAGTCACCCGGCGCCGCGGGC
The DNA here is from genome assembly GCA_036786925.1 of Steroidobacteraceae bacterium. Lineage (GTDB taxonomy): Bacteria > Pseudomonadota > Gammaproteobacteria > Steroidobacterales > Steroidobacteraceae > UBA964. The sequence continues at coordinate 3,935 of DAIQQI010000252.1, read as the reverse complement.
CAGAGCCTTCCGCACAGGTAACGGAGCACGCCGCCGAGCGCGCTGCCCAGGGCTGCAGCCAGTACATTCATGCGCCATCCTTCGGTTTGCGCCTGAGGCGCGCCATGGCCTCAGCGATCTTGATTTCCAGCCCGCGATTCACCGGTTGATAATACTGGCGATCCGGCATTTCGTCCGGCAGGTAACGCTCGCCGGTCGCATACGCCTCGGGTTCATCGTGGGCGTAGCGATAGCCGCTGCCGTAGCCGAGTTCCTTCATGAGCCGCGTCGGCGCATTGCGAAACCGCAGCGGCACATCCAGCGTGCCGAACTGCTCGACATCGGCCTGCGCGGCCTTCATCGCGGTGTACACCGCGTTGCTCTTGGGCGCCACCGCCAGATAGGTCACCGCCACACCTAACGCCAACTCGCCTTCAGGACTGCCGAGGCGGTCATAGGTGTTCCAGGCTTCGAGCGCAACCTGCTGGGCACGCGGGTCCGCCAGGCCTATATCCTCGATCGCCATGCGCACGATACGCCGCGCCAGATAGCCGGGGTCGCAGCCGCCATCCAGCATGCGGCACAGCCAGTAAAGCGCGGCATCCGGGTCCGTGCCGCGGACCGATTTGTGCAGCGCTGAAATCTGGTCGTAGAACTGCTCGCCGCCCTTGTCGAACCGGCGCCTCGTGCCCGAGCCAACCTCGCGGGCAATGCCAAGGTCAATGGCCTTCTTGTCTGGCGACTCGGCCTCGGCCATTTCCGCAGCCAGCTCCAGCATGTTGAGCGCCCGCCGCGCGTCGCCGTCCGCGGCAACCGCCAGCAACGCACGCGCATCCGCGGCGAGTGTCAGGCCGCGCGCGCCCAGGCCGCGCTCCTTGTCACTCACCGCCTTGTCCAGCAGCGTCTCGAGCACCGCAGGCGTCAGTGCCTTCAACACATAAACGCGTGCCCGCGACAACAGCGCACTGACCACCTCGAACGAGGGATTCTCGGTCGTTGCGCCGATAAAGATCAGCGTGCCGTCTTCAACGTACGGCAGAAAAGTATCCTGCTGCGACTTGTTGAAGCGATGCACTTCATCGAGGAACAGGACGGTGCGACGGCCGTGTCCGGCACGCGCCGTCTGCGCACGCTCGACGGCGGCCCTGACATCCTTGATACCGGCCATGACCGCCGACAAGGCCACGAAATCCGCGTTCGCGCCGCCGGCCAGCAGGCGCGCCAGCGTGGTCTTGCCGGTGCCCGGCGGACCCCAGAAAATCATCGAATGCAACTGGCCGCGCTCCACGGCCTGCCGCAGAGGCTTACCCGCTGCTAACAGATGATCCTGCCCGACGAACTCCGCGATGCTGCGCGGGCGCATGCGATCCGCCAGCGGCCGCCAGCTGGCGGCTGCGTCCTTGTCAGCCGCCACGGGACGCCACCCAGCCGTCGACCCGCAGTAACCAGCCGCGGCCAAACCCATGGGCGGCCAGCAGACCTAACGCGAGGCCGCCGGCATCCGCCGCCAGGTCCCAAAGGTCGGCGGTGCGGCCCAGCGCCATCGCCCCCTGCAGGATTTCAATGAGCGCGCCGTACAGCAACAGCAGCAGACCAATGCCGCGCCAGTGGCTCGGCCCCGCCAGCGCTCCAAACCAGAGTCCCAGGCCGAAAAACGCTTCGGCGTGCACGACTTTATCGGAGGCGGTCAGGAACGACAGCCAATCGAGCCAGCTTTCTTCGTCGGGCGTGATCGGTTTGAGCGCAAACCACAGCGACACGATCAGCAACACGACACTCAGGCCAGTCCAGAGCTTCTGCAGCCGCAACATGTCGTCAGGGACCCGGCTGCGGCGCGCCAATCACATCGACGCCGCCGGGCGGAATGAATTCAAGCAACTCCCTGGGCACTGCGGGATTGCGCTGCGCATTGCGGAACTCGATTTCCGCGATCTGTCCGAGGTTGTCCCTGACCACCATGCGACGCAAGTCCGCGCCGGCGAATCCCAGCCGCAGGTCGCGAAATTCCGCATTGGCGCGCCGCGGCCGCACCTCGAGCCAGTCAAGTTCCGCCGCGCGCGGCAGGCTGCGCACCAGGAACACGTCGCGCCAGTTGCTGCCGCCGGCTAACAAGGCGGCGGGCGCCGAGGCCAGTGCCGTGGCCGCCGGCTTGACGGTGACCTGCGCGAGATCGCGATCGTAGAACCAGAGATTGCGGCCATCAGCTAACAACAGCTGCGAGTACTGCGTGGGTCCAGGGCCTGCCGGGCGCAGCTCCCAACGGAACTTGCCGGGCCGCGACACCGTCATCCGGCCTTCGGCACGCGATTGAACCCGGCCTTTGCCGTCCCGGAGCTGCTGCACAAAATCAGCCTGCCAGGTCGTCAGTTTATCGAGAAACCGGTCGAGCGGAGTGCGCTCAACGCCCGCGGCCAGGGCGCCGGTTGCGGCCAGGAACAGCACTGCGAGCGCCGCGCCGCGCCGCCCACGAATCATCTGCATCAGTTGCCGGCCGAAGCCGGCACCAGGATTTCGCGCGCGCCGTTCGACTGCAGCGGCCCGACCACGCCGGCTGCCTCCATGGCCTCGAGCAGCCGCGCCGCACGGTTGTAACCGATCTTGAGGCGCCGCTGCACGTAGGAAATCGACGGCTTGCGTTCGGTCACCACGATCTTGACCGCGTCATCGTACAGAGCATCCTGCTCCGCATCCCCGACGTCCTCGAACGCGCCCTCTTCACCCGGAATTCCCGGCAACGGTCCGACGGCGCCAGCCAGCACCTCTTCGATGTAGTTCGGCGCGGCCGATTTTTTCAGCGCCTCGACCACGCGATGCACTTCCGCGTCGCCGACAAAGGCGCCGTGCACACGTGTCGGCTGCGCGGTGCCGGCCGGCAGGTACAGCATGTCGCCGTGACCTAACAAAGACTCGGCGCCCATCTGGTCGAGAATGGTGCGCGAGTCGACCCGCGACGACACCTGGAAGGCGATGCGACAGGGAATATTGGCCTTGATCAGGCCGGTGATGACATCCACCGACGGGCGCTGCGTCGCCAGTACCAGGTGGATGCCGGACGCACGCGCCTTCTGCGCCAGGCGCGCGATCAGCTCTTCTACTTTCTTGCCGACGGTCATCATCATGTCGGCCAGCTCATCGACGATCACGACGATGTAGGGCAACGGGGTCAGGACCGGGATGGCTTTCTGATCGATCGACGGGTCGTTAGCCGCCCGCTGCAGCATTATCGGATCGATGATCGGCTTGTCCGCTTCGGTGGCGTCCTTGACCTTGCGGTTGTAGCCGCCGATGTTGCGCACACCCAGCGCCGACATCAATTGATAGCGCCGCTCCATTTCCGCGACGCACCAGCGCAGCGCGTTGGCCGCCTGTTTCATGTCGGTGACCACCGGCGTCAGCAAATGCGGGATACCTTCGTAGACCGACAGTTCCAGCATCTTCGGATCGACCATGATCATGCGCACATGTTCGGCCGTGCTCTTGTACAGCAGCGACAGCACCATCGCGTTGAGCGCAACCGACTTGCCGGAACCGGTGGTGCCGGCGATCAGCAGGTGCGGCATGCGGGTCAGGTCCGCGACCATGGGCGCGCCGCCGATGTCCTTGCCCAGCGCCAGCGCCAGCGGCGAGCTGATCTCGTCGTAGGCGCGCGACTTGACGATTTCGCCGAGGGTGACGATCTCGCGCTTTTCGTTAGGTATTTCCAGGCCCATGACGGACTTGCCGGGAATGACCTCGACCACGCGGACGCTGGTGGTCGACAGGGCGCGCGCGAGATCGCGCGACAGCGCGGTGATGGAACTTGCCTTGGTGCCGGGCGCGGGCCTGATTTCGTAGCGGGTCACTACCGGACCCGGCAGCACGGCGACCACTTCGACGTCGACGCCGAACTCCTTCAGTTTCAGCTCGACAAAGCGACTCATCGCCTCGAGCGCTTCGGCGGACTGCGCCTGTTGCGC
>DAIQQI010000033.1:0-15868 GCA_036786925.1 Steroidobacteraceae bacterium | reverse complement strand
GATCTGCGCCACGAACCCAACGAACCTTTGCGACATGGCTGGATCGTCGAAATCGATCCGCACAATCCGCAGCGGGCGCCCCGCAAGCGCACCGCGTTAGGCCGGTTCATGCATGAAGGCGCCAACACCATTCTCACGCGCAGTGGTCAGGTCGCGGTCTACATGGGCGACGACACCAAGTTCGAGTACGCCTACAAGTTCGTCAGCCGCGATCGCTTTGACCCGAAGCACCGCGAGCGTAATTTCGATCTGCTCGACCACGGCACGCTGTATGTCGCGCGTTTCGACGCCAGCGGCCTGGGCGTCTGGCTGCCGATGGTGCACGATGAAAAAGGCCCGTTGAATTCCAGCGTCGGGTTTCGCAATCAGGCCGATGTGGTGATCAAGTGCCGCGCCGCGGCGGACATTCTCGGCGCGACGCCGATGGACCGGACCGAGGACGTCGAGCCGAATCCGCTGACGGGCCGTGTTTATATCGCCTGCACGATGAACAGCGACCGCAGCAATGAATCGCGCAGCGTACCGGCGAGCGGCCGCGTGGTCGACGCCGTCTGCGACAGCGCCAATCCGCGGCCACAAAATGACTTCGGACATATCATCGAGCTCATCGAGGCCGGCGACGACGCGGCCAGCCAGGCGTTCTCCTGGAACGTCTTTTTGTTAGCTGGCGATCCGCGCAGTCCCGGCACGCGCTTCCTGACTCGTTACGAAGATCTGCAGCCCGGCGGCCTGACCCGCGAAACCACCTACTATGCCGGCGCCGATGCCCGCGAGCGTGTCAGCCCGATTGCCTGCCCGGACAATCTCGGCTTTGATCCTGCCGGACGCCTGTGGATCGCGAGCGACGCCGACAGCAAGCTCATTGCTAACAACGGCTGCTTTGTCGTACCGACTGCCGGCCCCGACCGCGGGCTGCTGCGCCAGGTGGTCAGCGGCCCGGTCGGCTGCGAGATCTGCGCCTGTGAATTTACCCCGGATGGCCGCACCCTGTTCCTGTCGGTCCAGCATCCCGGCGAGGGCGGTTCGATCGACCAGCCTGTTAGCCATTGGCCGGATGGCGGCGAATTGCTGCCGCGTTCAGCGGTTGTCGCGATCAGCCGCGACAACGGCGAGCCGCTGTAGTCCGCGTGGCACACTGGCCGTCGTGAAAATCGACATTGTTCTCGAAGCGGGACTACCTGCAGCGCAGGTGGAGGCGCTGGCCGTCCAGGCTGAAGCGATCGGCATCAACACCTTGTGGGTGGCGAGCTTTCCGTCACGCCGCGACCCGGTGCCCGCGCTGGCGCTCGCCAGCCGCGCCACGCAGCGCATCCGTCTCGCGAGTCTGCCGGTCAGTCCTTATGAAGTGCATCCGCTGCGGATCGCCGACCAGCTCCTGACGCTGAATGAACTGTCGAACGGCCGCGCCGGCATCCTGATCGGCGGTCTCGGACATTCGGTGAGCCGCGTCACCGGGCTCGAGCCCACGCGGCGCGTCACCGCGGTGCGCGATACGCTGACAATTCTCAAGAACCTGAATCCGAACCAGGCGGTTCAGCACCGTGGCGAGATGTTCTCGCTCACCGATTACCGCGCCGAGTGGGCCACGCAAAGTCCGCCGTTCATCTACGCCGGCGCGACCTTCGAGAAAATGCTGACCATGGCCGCCTCGGTCGCCGATGGCACCATGCTGTCGGATGCGCCGCTCGGCCGCATGCCCGATATCAATCGCTGGATCGCGTCGGGCCTAACAATCGGCGGCCGTCAGCGTGCGCAATTCCAGGTCAATAATTTCATGGCCTGGCACGTGAAAACTGACAGGCAGGCCGCGATCGCTGAAGCGCGCCGCGAGCTGGTCTGGCGCGGGTTCCTGCTGCCCTGGTTCACCGAGACATTTCTCGACCCCGTGACGGCCAGGGCCGTGGAAGCAGCCAAGCCGGCATTCCTGAAGGCATTTTTCTCGCGTTCGCCCACGATCGAAGGCGTCCCTGAAGCGGTTGTCGCGCAACTCGTCGATCATCTGACCCTGACCGGGGATATTTCGGATATCGAGGCGATTGCCGGTAAGATCAACGCGATGGCGGCAGCCGGCCTTGATGAGGTTGCGCTGCGCCTGCATGATGATCCGGCCGAGGGCCTGCGCATCATTGGCGAATATCTGCTACCGGCCCTCGGATGTTAGGTAACTTATGAGTCCTGAAGATCGCAATGACTCGCCGAACGCCGCGTCCGTGTCGTGGGCTGACCAGCTGCTCGGCTTTATGGCGACGACGCAGGGCAAGGTGATCGCCGCCACGGCCGTGGCCGCCATTGCCGGCGTCGCGTACAAGCTGTACAACGCACCGCCTGTCGAAGGCTCGCTCGTGGTCAACGTCAACACCGCGACCGAGCAGCAAATCCAGACGATTCCGAAAATTGGCGCCGCGCGGGCCGCGCTGATTATCGCCGGCCGCCCCTACACGAGCGTCGACGATCTGCTGCGCGTCAAAGGTATCGGCCGCAAGACGCTGGACGATGTGCGTCCTTACATCAAGGTTGCGGGCGACACCGAGAAGCGCAGTCAGTGATTGGCGGCGCATTGGCAGGAACGTGCAGTCTCGTTGCCGGCCATTTCTCGTACGGATACGAATGCGCCGGCGGTGCTTCCACCACCTAACGGCTGCGATCGAGCGACTTACTTGGCGACAGCGATCGCAGCCACCGGGCTGTCCGCCGGCAGCATGTGCTGGAAGCCGAGCAACGCGGTCGCCAGGGTCTTGACCTTGGGCTCCGCCTTGGCGTTATCCACGATCGCCTGCAACCTGGCCTTGTCCTCGGCGCTGGGGAAATGCTTCAGGCTGGCAACGACCTGGGCGACGGTTTTTTCGTCCGCGCTGCTGGCAGGGTCGGCGGCGATCGCACCCAGTGCGCTGACGTCGGTGGCTGACGGCACGTGCTTGACGGTCATCAGGATCCTGGCGATCGCCTGCGTGCTGGCGTCGCCCGCAAAACTGTAGCCGCTGAACGCTACGCTGGCGATGAGCAAAATTGCTTTGAGTGTGGATTTGCTGTTCATGGAGTTCCCCGACTGAGTAATAGATTATTTAGGGGCTGGACTAATGCCCAAGATACTACCGTGGTCCCGCGGGGTCCAGTGGATTGTTAGGTACCGCATACCTTGCACTTCGATGATTTCCGCCCGCCACAACCTCGCTAACGTCTTCCCGACAGGCACCGGCGCGGGCAAAGGCGATTCACGGGCCGCCCGCAATGCTGGGCCGCCAATCCACGGCGCCAAAGTGGGTTTGTCCAAGATACGTGTAACCAATACTGATGGCGCCGACGCTCTGGCGCGTGGTGGCCAGACTCGGGTAGCGTGCTTCGCGATGCGAGAACGCATATTTCAGCGTAATCCCATGCAGGTTGTGGATGCGTATGCCCAGTGAGACAAGCCCGCGCGCAATGTTTTCCGATCCGCCCGTTTCGCTCGAGGCCAGGTCGCTCACGTAGTAATCGCGGAGTTCCAGATCGAGCGCCGCCCGGTCGGAAAAGATCACACGCGAGTTCACCAGGGCATATGGCGTAATACCGCTGTGGTAATCGCGCTGCCCCGCGCCGCGAATGGTGCCGGCCGAGCCGTAGCCAACGCCAGCGAGCAGCGTGCCCTGTACTGCGATCCTGCGTGTCGGCCACCATTGCGCGGTCGTGCCAAGCGCGGCTGCCGTGGTGGAAATTCGAAAGACCTGCGGCGCAATGTAGTCGTAGGTGCCGTAAATTCCCCACACTCCGCGATAACTGTCGCCCAGCGAGTAGTCAGTTCCGTAGAGCAGGCCGCGACTGGTGATGTTCTCAAAGACGTTGCGGCCCGCAGCGGTAAACCGGAAATGGAAGTAGTCAAAGGGACGGGTGTACGTATAGCCGGGTTTGCCGGGAAGTCCGTAGGCAATGTTGGCGTCTATGAGTACCTCACCCCTGCTGAAGCTTGGCGGAACAACCGACAGATTCGAGCTCACCGTCGCGTTGATATTCACGCCAATCTGCAGCAGCGTGTAAACGGCCGGATCGTTGCTGCGGAATACGCCATCAAAGCGATCGCCGTACGCGAGGCGGTTGAAAGCAGTGGGCGGCGATAGCGCCGCCGCACCCAGTTCGCGCCAGAATCTGTTGCCGGCACCGCTTTCGAGCAGCAGGCTGGCCATGCGGAATAGCGGCTCGCCGAGGAACGCCCCGCCGAAACCCGTCGTGATTTGATCGTTGACGGAGGGCGGATCGGTCTCGCCCGCCGTCTCCCAGAGCGCACTGCCGAGTGTCGTGTAGCCGAGTGATGGCCAGAAGCTGAGTCCCGCCGAGCGTGCAAAACCGTGATACATGGACCCCTGGTAGGGATGCAGGAACTGGTTGGTCGCGAACGGGTCGGTGTCGTATACCCACTTCCCGGTCAGGTTCCTGCTGAAGGAAGTCAGATTTGAACCGTAGGTCCTGGCGTCTATGAAATGCCGGTTGAACTGGTTCAGCAGGAAGTCGAACCCGAGAATTTCCAATGCAGGAACAAGATGGCTCTTGCCGGCACCCTCGCCCCAGCCTGGCACGGGCAGCGGCTTGTCACTGGCGAACGCCGTCGGCGCGAGCTTTTGCGACTTGCTGTCCAGCGCCGGGTCCGCTGCCAGACAGATCGGTGGAAACGTTATGACCAGCGCCAACAAGACGCGCAACAAGTTTATGAGATACACAACAAGTGACCCGCCATAGGACCTAACCTAACTCGGTGCGGGTGCCTCGATCTGTACGCTACCGAACGCAACAGGCCGGGCAGTCCGATGACGATCAGGCAGATGGCGGGCATGGGAGCCTCCTGATGCATTAACCTTGCGCTGCTGCTCGCTCCATAACAGGGGGTATTGCGTATGTGGAACCGGAAATTGACAGGCACGGTCATCGCGTCCGCGTGCGCCCTGCTGTCCGCGTGCGCGGCGACGCCCGGACTGGTGGGCTGCAGCGACCTCGATTACGCACGGTGGCGGGAGCTGACGAAACCGCCCGCTGCAGCGCCGCTTATCCGCGATCTCATAGATTCACAGCGCAGGACGGCTTCGGTCGAAGCGCCGGCCGATGTCCGCGACTACTGGTACCAGGATGTGCGCGGCAAAATAATGTTCTGCGAGCAGTCGCGCCGACCTGGCAGCGATTGCTGGAGCGAACACTGGGAGTTCGAGCAGCGTGGAACAGCCTGGATATTGACCTCGGCCAACGAGACCGACTGTTCCCGGCGCTAGTCAGGGGCGCTGTCGCTGAAGGCAGACCTGACAATCCGGCTCATTGGCGACTGCGATTCGATGTCTTCATCCCCCTGATGAGCAAGGGCACTGCCGGCGGCTTCACCGCGCCGTCCAATGAAACCCTGTTTGATGTAAGCCATTCTTACAGGGGCTAACAAGCCCCGCTGATCTCGACGGACCTGATCGCTCGCGCCATCCCGGTACGACCCTGGAATTGCTTTTGGAATTGGTGGGCCCGGAAGGATTCGAACCTTCAACCAAGGGATTATGAGTCCCCTGCACTAACCGTTGTGCTACAGGCCCGCGCGCCGTCCGCGAATAGTGGCCGGAATTATCGCATCTTGCGCAGGCGGCGGGCGTCTGCGCTAGGATTCACACCATGAAACTCTACTACTCCCCCGGCGCCTGCTCGCTGGCGTCGCATATTGCCCTGCGCGAAGCAGGCCTGCCTTTTGAACTGGTCAAAGTCGTGGGCCGCGGCGTTCCCAAGACCGCCGGCGACGAGGCCTACCTCGACGTGACGCCGAAGAACTATGTCCCGGCCCTGCGCCTGGATGACGGCCAGGTGCTGACCGAAGGCACGGCCATCATGCCTTACGTCGCGGACCAGGTACCCGCCAGGCATCTCGCGCCCGCGGCCGGCACCATGGAGCGCTATCGCCTGCACGAGTGGTTCGGGTATCTCAATTCCGAAGTGCACAAGGCATTCGGTCCGTTCTTCACACCAGGCGCCAGCGACGAGGCCAAGCAGGCCGCGCGCGACAACCTCGGCCGCAAGTTCGACTTCATCGTCTCGCAGCTCGGCAGCCGCGACTATCTGTTAGCGTCGGGTTTCTCGGTCGCCGACGCCTACCTGTTCGTGTTGTTAGGCTGGACGCGGATCGTCAACGTCGATCTTGCCAAGTGGCCGGTGCTGGCGGCCTACCATGCGCGCATCGCCGCACGCCCCGCCGTGGTCGAATCTATGAAGGCCGAAGGCCTGATCAAGTAGGTCCCATGTCAGCATATCTCCTGGTGCAGGGCACGATCACGGACCTGGAAGGCTTCAAGGCCTACAACGCCGCGCTGCCGCCTATTTACAAGAAATTTGGCGGGCATTACCTCACCGTGACACCGGCGGCCAAAGTCGAAATTGCGGAAGGCGAGCCGCGCAACGAAAGCATCCTGATTGCGAAGTTTCCGTCCAAGGAAGCCGCCTGGGGCTTCTGGAAGTCGGCCGAATACACCGCGGCCAAGAAACTGCGTGAAGGCAAGGGCCGGTTTTTCGTCACCGTGCTGGACGGCCTGCCGGGCTAACTGACGGGCGGCAGGCCCTTGCGAAACAGCGCGCCGACCATGCGCCGCACCCAGGCCTGGCGCTCGGCATCCAGCTCGGCCTTGAATTTGCCGTCGGGCTCGAACTGCTCGACCGCCTCGGGCGCGGCAATGCCATGGCGCGCGAGCACCTGCTCCAGGATCGCCTGCCGGTCCTTCACGATCCAGATCTCTGCTAACAGGCTGACATAGGCCGCGGCCAGGTCATCGATGCGCCGGTGCAGCAGGAAATCCGTTTCCGCTTTGTTAGCAGCCGCGGAACCGGTCAGCGGTTTGCGCGGTGCGGCCGTCTTGCGCAGCTTGGCTTTCTTGCGGCGTTTGGCCGGTTTGCGACGCGTCGCCAAGCGCTAGCCCGGCTTCCGGCCGTATACAATCCACGGATATTTGGCTGCGCCGAGCCCATAGCTGCGTGTTTTCACGAAGCCGGCGTCGCGTGCCGCGGCGGCGAGGTCCAGCGTCGCCGACTCGCGCCAGAACGGCTCTTTCTCGCGATGCGCAGCGCGGTCCTGCTGCCAGACAGAAAGCGGATCCATCTCCTGGAAGCGCGTGACGTCGGCCATCAGCATGTCGCCACCGGGCCGCAGCACGCGGAACGCCTCAGCGAAAGTTTCGCGAATGGCCGTGCGCGGCAATTCGTGCAGCAGGATGTACGAAGTCACCAGGTCGAAATGCCCGACCGGGAATCCGGTGTGCTCGTTAGGTACGCGGTGGAGGTGCCAGGCCCAGCCATTCTGGTTGGCGACCCGAACGGCGTAGTTCAGCAGGCGTTCGGAGCAGTCCGTCCCGAATATTTCCGCCTTGGGAAATTTCTGCGTCAGTGCCGCGGTGTAGTGACCGGTACCGCAACCCATGTCGAGGATGTGCCGGTAATCGTTGCGCGGGCATTCGGCGGCTGCCGCGGCGCGTTGCGCGAAGATATTGCCGGGAAAAGTCGCGCCCACCACCCAGCGATGGATCAGCTCGCCGTGGATGAAGCCCATGTGCTCATGGCCGTCCCAGCCGCCGGTAGTGTTATGAAACCAGTTGTGCCAGTAGTCCGGAATCTTCACGTTCGCCGGCAGCGTCAGCGTCGCGGGACCGGTCAGTGGGCCTGTTAGCTGCGGCTCGAGCGCGGCGCGATTGGCTTCGAACGCATCGAACGCCGCGCGCGTCAGGTTATTGAGGCTCCAGCGATGCAGCGTCAGGTAGTTCTCGTAGGCGCGCGAGTCATGCAGCGCCTGCTCGACCTGTTCGTTGCGCTGATCCAGGTCCGCGGCCAACTTCGCCGCGGGCAGCCGCGCCTCGATATCGTGGCGGACGGCGCGGCGCAGATGGCCTCCAACCAGCCCCAGATCGGCGAGAAAGGAAAGCTCGGCGCGGCCGCGCTGGCGCAGGTTGGTTTTCATGATGCCCCGAGTGTAAGCAAGGTAAAATCGCAGCGCCAGCGCCTACGCAAAGGATGACCAGCATGTCGATTCCCGCCCTGCAGAAACAGTATCAACTCATCCGTCAGGAGAGCGGCTTCAAGCTGACGCTCAAGGAAGCGCCGGTCGCGCCGCCCAAGGACCACCAGATCCTGATCCGCATGCGCGCGGCGTCGCTGAACCGCCGCGACATCATGGTGGCCAGGGGCATGTACCCGACCGGCCGGCCGGACTGGCTGGTGCCATTGTCGGACGGCGCGGGCGAAGTGGTTGCGACCGGCACCAACGTCAGGCGATTCAAGGTCGGCGACCGTGTTGCCCCCACTTTCTTTCAGGACTGGGAGTCCGGACGCTCATCGCCCCGTACCATGCCCAGTTCGTTAGGCGGCGCGCTCGACGGCGTGCTGTCGGAATACGTCACGCTGCATGAAAAGGGCGCGGTGGCGCTGCCCGCTTACCTCAGTTTCGAAGAGGCGGCGACGCTGCCCTGTGCCGCGGTAACTGCCTGGAGCGCGCTTGTGACCCGCGGGCACATGCAGGCCGGCGACAACGTGCTGTTGCAGGGCACCGGCGGTGTTTCGGTCTTCGGCCTGCAGTTCGCCAAGGCGGCGGGCGCCAACGGCATCATCACTTCATCGAGTGACGCCAAGCTAACAAAAGCGAAGTCGCTGGGCGCGGTCGCCGGCATCAACTACAAGACCGAACCGGACTGGGAAAAGCCGGTACGCGCCGCGACCCAGGACGTCGGCGTGCACCACGTGCTCGAGGTCGGCGGCTCGGGAACCCTGGCGAAGTCACTCGCGACGCTCGCGTTCGGCGGCCACCTCGCGCTGATCGGCGGGCTGACCAACTTCGGCGGCGAGATCCCGGTGTTTTCGCTGATCGGCCGGAACGCCAGCGTGACCGGCATCACCGTGGGCTCGCGCGCCGAGTTCGAAGCCATGCTCGGCTTCATGGTGCAGCATCGTGTGCAGCCGGTCATCGACCGCGCCTTCGAATATTTCAATGCAGAAGCGGCCTACGAGTTCATGGACACCGGCAGCCACTTCGGCAAGATCGTCATCCGCATCTGAGGCGCATCACCAGGGCAGTTTTTCGCCGGTGTTGATGCGCATGTCCGCGGAATCGTCGAGCTTGTCGATGTTGAGCAGGGTCGTGCGCACACTTTCTTCCGGTGTCATGCCCTGGCCGCCGAAGCCGCTTTGACGCAGCAAACGCGTTTCAACTACTCCAGGCGCGAGGATGCCAACCTTGATGCCCTTGGAGCGCAGCTCCGCCTGCAAGGCGCGCATCCCCATGTTCAGGCCCGCCTTGCTGATACGGTAAAAATACAGGCTGCCGAAGCGCTTGGTGTTTTCTATCGACGACAGGCCACTGGTGATCGCGACGATCTTCTTCTGCTGGCTCGCCAGCACGTTGTCGAGAAGCGCCCGTGACACCGCGAGCGGGCCGTAAGTGTTCACATGCAGCACTTCTGCAAAAGTCGCGTAGTCGAGTTGCTGGAAGGACTGCTTGGCGGGATCGCCTAACGTCCCGGCGTTGTTGAGCAACACGTCGATAGGCTGGCCCTTGTATTTGGCAGCAAGCGTGGCGATATCTGCGTCGCTGGCCACGTCCAGTTTCTCCACCGTGATCAGTTTCGGACTGGTTTTCGCCAGTGCCGCCAGCTCCGTGGCGGTAGCGGGATCGCGCGTGGTTGCAATCACGCGCCAGCCGCGCGCCGCGTACTGGCGCACGAACTCAAGGCCGATGCCGCGATTCGAGCCGGTAATGAGCACCGTGGCAGGTGCGGCGTCAGCGGCGCTCACTGCTCCCGCGCCAGCAACTCCGACAGCTAACAAAAAGGCGGCTGCAAATTCTTTCCACGTGATTTTCATGATGTGCTTTTCCTATTTGCGTCGCCGGATGCCGCGCACCGGCTCGGCTTCCAAGGGGTTTTCGGGCCAGTAATGTCTTGGGTACTGGCCGCGCATGTCTTTGCGAACTTCACTATACGCATTGCGCCAGAAGCTCGCCAAGTCCCGCGTGATCTGCAATGGCCGGCGTGCGGGCGACAGCAGCTTGAACGTCACCGGTACGCGGCCACCGCCGATGGCGGGCGTGGTCGCCAGGCCAAAAACCTCCTGCATGCGCATCGATGCGCAGGGCGCGTTCGGGTCGAGGTAATCGATGCCGACGCGTGTGCCGGTGGGCAGCGCAAGATCCAGCGGCGCCAGTTCCTCGAGCCGGCGCGCCTGCGCCGGCGTCAGCCGCGCACGCAGAATCGCCTTGAGATCGAGGCGCGCCAGGTGCGCGCGCCGGCTGCAGTCTGTTAGCCACGGCGCCAGCCATTCATCGACACTCGCGGCGAGCTGCGTCTCGGAGAAATCCGGCCAGTCTTCGAGCCCGGGTATCTTCAGCGTCGCGACAAAACGTGCGCGCGCCAGCCACTGACGGACTTCGTCGGTCCACGGCAAGGCATCCAGGCCCATGCTGCGCAGTCCCTCGAGCATGGCCGCCGCGACCCCCTCCGGCGCCGGATCTGGCAGCGGCTTGTCATCGAGCACCAGCGCATCGAGCCGCCGCTGGCGGCGCGCGGCCACGGCCCCGGTCGTAGCGTCCCACTGCACGCTGTCGCTGGCAACGATGTGCCTGGCGAACACTTCCTCGAGGGCTGCACGCGTCACCGCGATGCCTAACAAAATGCGCGCATCGCGATCCGAGTCATCGAGATCCAGTGCGACGATATATTCGCTGTTGCCGAGAGCATCGCTGCGCGCCAGCGTCGCGCCACGGCCGTTCGCAAGCAGATATCGGCCCGCGGCACCGCCACGCCGCTGGCCGATGCGGTCTGGCCAGGCGACCGCGCACAGTGCGCCCGCATCAGTCGGCATGGCCGCAGCGGGTTGCGTTCCCCGGCTCCCCCGCTGCTGCGCGAGGCGTCGAAACTGCTCGGCATTGCGGCGGATCGAGGCGGCCGCATCGTCGCGCCCAGCGCCGCGACGCAACGCCGCGAGGCGCGAGCCCAGGTCAAGATCCGCACCTGCCGTCCCCCGCAGCACGTCCCGCTCGCCCAATAACGCGGCCAGGTCTGCGCCGAGGTCGGCGGCCCCGTGCGCGATGGCGAACATCATCAGGTTCGCGAGACGCGGATGCATCGGCCAGGCCAGCAGCTCGCGTCCGTGCGGCGTGATGCGCCCGGTTGCAGCCAGCGCATTCAGGCGTACTAACAGATCGCGGGCCGCCGCCAGCATCGCGGGAGGCGGTGCATCCAGCCAACGCAGCTGCGCGGCATCGAGCGTTCCCCAGCCCGCCAGCTCCAGTGCCAGCAGACTCAGATCCGACTCGAGGATTTCAGGCTGCGTATGCGCCGAGAGCGTGCGATCCGCCTCGTCGCTCCAGGCGCGATAACAGGCGCCGGGCGCGACCCGGCCCGCGCGGCCGCGCCGCTGATCGGCCGAGGCGCGTGACACGCGCAGGGTCTCGAGCCGGCTCATGCCGGTGACCGGATCAAAGCGCGCGCGCCGCACCAGTCCCGAATCTACCACGATGCGGATGCCCGGAATCGTCAGGCTGGTCTCGGCGATGTTCGTTGCTAACACCACACGCCGCGCACCCGGCGGCGCGGGTTCCAGGGCCGCATCCTGGTCGCCGGCGCTCAGGTCGCCGTACAGCGGCAGCACGCGCACGTCGCGTCCGACGCGGGATTCCAGCGCCTGGGCGGTGCGGCGGATTTCACGCGCACCCGGCAGGAACGCCAGCACATCGCCGCTCTCCTCGTCGAGTGCGCGCGCGATCAGCGCTGCGAAGCCGCGCTCCATGCTGCCATCGAATTCCGGCAGCGGCGGCGCGCCGCGGCCGGCATAGTGCGTGGTCACCGGGTAGCTGCGGCCCTCGGCGCTGACCACCGGCGCGTCACCTAACAACTTCGCCACGCGCTCGACATCGAGCGTGGCCGACATCACCAGCAGCCGCAGGTCCGGCCGCAGCTCGGACTGCGCATCGAGGCACAACGCGAGGCCGAGATCGGCCTGCAGGCTGCGCTCGTGAAACTCATCGAAAATCACCAGGCCGACGCCCGCCAGCTCGGCGTCCGTCTGCAGCATCCGTGTTAGCACGCCTTCGGTCACCACCTCGATACGCGTCGCGCGGGACACCCGGGTATCGAGCCGCATGCGCAGGCCCACCGTCGCGCCAACTTTTTCGCTGAACGACGCCGCCAGACGTTGCGCAACGGCACGCGCCGCGAGCCGGCGCGGCTCGAGCATCAGGATCCTGCGGCCCCCGAGCCAGCTTTCATCCAGCAAAGCGAGCGGCGCCACGGTACTCTTGCCGGCGCCGGGCGCGGCGACCAGCACGGCGTTGACGGAACGCGCCAGGGCCGCCCGCAGCGCGGGCAAGGCAGTGTCGATTGGCAGACCGGTGGCTCGCATCGGCGAGGATTGTATTGAAATGTTGAAGCGAATATCCCTCTGGACGCTCGGCGTCCTGTTTGGCCTCTGGGCGCTGATGATGGCGTATGCCTATTGGCCGGGACCCGCCGAGGTCCCCGTGACCCGGCTGGCGACCAACCAGGACCAGTTCATCGGGGTCGGTACTACGCAGTTGCGCTATCGCCGCTACGGCACTGCCGGACCCGGCCGGCCGCAGCTGCTGCTGATCCACGGTTTCGCCAATTCGCTGCAAAGCTGGCGCGTCGCGGCCCCTTTGTTAGCCGATTGCTGCGACGTGATCGCCATCGACATGCTGGGCTTCGGGCTGTCCGACAAGCCGGCGGATGCGGATTATCACAACCGCGCGCAGGCCGAGCGCGTGGTTGCGGCGGCCCATGCGTTAGGCCAGGCGAATCCGGTCTATGTCGGCCATTCGCTCGGCGGCGCGATCGCGTTGCAGGCGGCGGTTCTCGACCGGGACGCGCGCGGACTGGTGCTGATGAATCCAGGGATCATCTCGACCGGCGTGCCGAAAATCGTGCAGTTGAGCGTGCCGCCGCTGCCGCGCCTGTCGGCGCGCATGTTCGGCAGCCGCAGCTTTCGTGCAGATTTCCTGCGCAAATCCTATGTGAACCCCTCGATCATCACCGACGCGGTGATCGACGACCTGATGCTCGGTGCGCGCAGCGAGGGCTATGCCAGCGGCATGACTTCGATGATGAAACAATACAGCGAAGGCGAGGAAATCGCGCTGGCCCCGCAGGTCAAAGTGCCGACGCTGATCCTGTGGGGCGACCAGGACCGCAACAAGCCGCTTTCTGAAGCGACCCAGCTCCAGGCGATGCTGCCGGGATCGAAACTGGTCCATTTTCCGGGTTCCGGTCACTACGTGCATGAGGAAGCAGCCGCCGGTGTCGCGCAGGCGCTGCAGGCCTGGCTCGTTTCGTCTGCTAACATACCGGCACAAGCACAAGCGGGCCCGCCATGAAACTCGATCCCAATGAACGCAGCGACAATGTCGAAGACTACCGCGGCCGCACCGGCGGCGGGGGTGGTGGCGGCGGGGGTGGTTTCCGCTTCGGCATCGGCACCCTGGTCATTCTCGCGATCGGCTATTTCCTCGGCTTCGATCCGCGCCTGATCATGGGTTTGCTGCAGGGCGTGCAATCCATGACGCCCGATGTCAGCACGCCAATGGAAACCGCGCCAGCCGGCAGCGGCGCGCCGCGGTCCGACGATCCACAGGCGGTCTTTGTGTCCAACGTGCTGCGCGATACGGAGAAGACCTGGAGCGAGATTTTCCGCGCCGGTGGGGCGCAATATCAGAACCCAAAGCTGGTGTTGTTTTCGGATCAGGTGAGTTCTGGCTGCGGAGCCGCAAGCGCGTCATCCGGACCGTTCTACTGCCCCGCCGATCAGAAACTCTATATCGATCTCAATTTCTACCGGCAGCTCGACACGGAATTCGGCGCATCCGGTGATTTCGCGCAGGCCTATGTGCTTGCGCACGAGGTCGGTCATCACGTGCAGACGTTGTTAGGCACCTCTGCCAGGGTCCGCCAGGCGCAGGAGCGTGTCAGCGAAGCCGAAGGCAGCAAGTACCAGGTCGCGATGGAACTGCAGGCCGACTGCTATGCCGGCATCTGGGCCTATCATTCCAACCAGGAACGCAGCACGCTGGAACCCGGCGACATCGAGGAAGGCCTGCGTGCAGCCTCGTCGGTCGGCGATGACACGATTCAGAAACGCACGCAGGGTTACGTGGTGCCGGAATCCTTCACGCACGGCAGCGCGCAACAGCGCGTGTCCTGGTTCAAGCGCGGCTTTGAGACCGGGTCGCTCAAGGCCTGCGACACTTTTGGTTCGGAGCGTTAGCCGGCCCGGGGCGTCAGCTCACTGCGTCAGCTCACTGCGTCAGCTCACTGCGGCACCTGGCGCGGACGCGTGATGCCGACCGCGAACAGCACCCAGGCCACCATCAGCGACAGGCCGCCGAACGGCGTGACAACGCCGATGAACTTCGGCGCGCCAAACGTGATCAGGTAGAGACTGCCGGCGAAAAGTCCGATACCTAACAGAATCAACCGCACTGACCAGCGCAGCAGCGCGTTGTCGCCGTCGCGGATCACCAGCGCGATGCCAAACAAACCAAGCGCGTGATAGAAATGATATTGCACCGCGCTTTCGTAAGCAGAAAACGCCGCGGCATCCAGCCTGGGTTTCAGGCCATGCGTGCCGAACGCGCCGAGAACCGTGGCCACTGCGATCAGGACGCCCGCGGTCGCAAGCAATTTCTGGCTGCGCGCTGTCATGGCGGGACTATAGCTCAGCGCGCCTTGCGTCGCCCAGAGCCCGGCGGCCTGGGCGTACGTGGCAGGCCGGTGTGCTGGGTCCGGAACGGCCGCACGGGCCTGCCGGGCGGCGCGCCGCGCGCGGCGCCGCCCGCCTCGGTGCTAACAGGCTGCCAGGCGGGGATCAGCTGGTGCTTGCCATTGCCAATGAGGTCCGCGCGGCCCATGTGCCGCAGCGCCTCGCGCAGCAGCGGCCAGTTCGCGGCATCGTGGTAACGCAGCAAGGCCTTGTGCAGTCGGCGTACGCGCATGCCTTTCGGGATATGCACCTCTTCGCTCTGGCGCGTCACACGCTTGAGCGGATTCT
Organism: Steroidobacteraceae bacterium; assembly: GCA_036786925.1. Taxonomy (GTDB): domain Bacteria; phylum Pseudomonadota; class Gammaproteobacteria; order Steroidobacterales; family Steroidobacteraceae; genus UBA964. The sequence goes on along the minus strand of DAIQQI010000033.1, from coordinate 847 downwards.
TGAGCGTGTGATACATCGCGGTCGCGGTCGCCATCGGTGATGGCAGGAAGGCCTGCACCTGGTCGGCGCGAAAACCATTGCGCTTCAGCCACAGCGCCAGCTCCAGCATGTCCTGGTCCGTGGTGCCGGGATGCGCAGCGATGAAATACGGGATCAGGTACTGCTCTTTGCCGGCCTCTTTTGAATACTGGTCAAAAAGCTCCTTGAAACGGTAGTAGGTGCCGACACCCGGCTTCATCATCTTCGACAGCGGCCCATCGCCGATCGCCTCGGGCGCAATCTTGAGATAACCGCCGACATGGTGCTGCGCGAGCTCCTTGACGTACTCGGGCGATTCGATCGCGAGGTCGTAGCGCACGCCGGACGCGATCAGCACCTTCTTGATGCCGGGCAGCGCGCGCGCCTTGCGATACAGCTCGATCAGCGGCCTGTGGTCGGTATTGAGGTTCGGGCACACACCGGGGAACACGCAGGACGGGCGCCGGCAGGCCGATTCGATTTCCGGGCTCTTGCAGGCGAGGCGATACATGTTAGCTGTGGGGCCGCCGAGATCGGAAATGACGCCAGTGAACCCCGGCACTTCATCGCGGACCGTTTCTACTTCGCGCAGGATGGATTCCTGCAGGACGTTCTCCAGCGTTTCCCGATCTTCCCTGCGCGCCTTGAGGCCGTCGCGCAGCACGTTGATGACCGGCCAGTTGTCATTCTTGTGCGCGGCCATCACGCGGTCGACGCCTTCCCAGTCGCCCGTCGCGGCGAGATTGGTGGCCTCGACCATGATCTTGTCGGTGTCGCCGTGCACGCGCTTTAGATAGATGATCTTGTAGAGCGTGAACAGGATGACCGA
>DAIQQI010000251.1:0-4906 GCA_036786925.1 Steroidobacteraceae bacterium | reverse complement strand
CCCGAAACTGCTGCCAGCCGCGGAATCGCTGGCCGACACGCTGGCGCGGGTGCTGCCGTTCTGGAACGAGCGGGTCGCGCCGGCGCTCAGCAGCGGCAAGAACGTGCTGGTAGCCGCGCATGGCAACAGCCTGCGCGCACTGGTCAAGATGCTCGACCAGGTGTCGGAGCGTGACATCGTGGAGCTGAATATCCCGACCGGCGTGCCGTTGCTGTACGAACTGGATGCCAGGCTGCAGCCGCTGAGCAGCTGCTACCTCGGTGATCAGGAAGCCATCAAGGCAGCCGCCGAGGCCGTCAAGGCCCAGGCGTCCAAACGCGGCTGAGCCGCATTTGTCAGGCTAGCCGTCGGCGAGCACGCGGCCGGCGAGATCCGTCAGCATCGTCTCGATACGGCGCCAGTCGCTGTCGCGATCCAGTTTCAGCCCGTAGTACTCCGGCACCGAACCGGCGCGCATCGACAGATAGGTCAGCGCCGCGGTCATGAAGAACGACAGTTCAAAGGCCCGCTGGCTGTCGGTGACGCCGCTCGCCATGACAAACTCGCGCATCTCGCGGCCGAATTTCGCGCGCATCGCATCCAGCGTCTCGGTCATCGCCGAGCGCCGCAACAACTCGACGGCTAACAATTCGCAGGTGCGCGGCCGGCTGCGCAGTGCCCTGGCGTAGGCTAGTGCCGCCCGCACATGCCGGTCAGCCTGGGTTACCGCGGGGCCATCCGCCGACGGATCGACAACGCCGGGCCTGGGCAGGAAACTCTCGCGCTGCGACCAGGCGCGGGCCAGGCCGGTGAAATTACCGAAGTAGCGATACAGCAGACTCTTGCCGACCCCGGCTTCCTTGAGCACGGCGTTGACGCCCAGGCCCTGCACACCATCACGATTCCAGACTGTTTCAAAAGCCGCCAGCAGGCGACCTTCGGTCTCCTCGCGGTCGGGCTTACGGCGCCGCGCGGCCAACGGCCCACCCGTCGTAGCGGCCGCCATGCTCCTGCGCCAGCTGCCCGAGCTCCGCGGCCAGGGCCTTGACTGCGCTGACCGTCAGGTGCATTTCGCGGCTGACGTGCACGCTGACCGGAAAATCCGCGGCGTCCGGCGTCGCATGCATGTCGCCCGCCATGCCCCGCGACTTGAGCGCATCCAGCAGTTTGTTAGCCGCCACGTCGTCCGGCATCGCCAGGAAAAAATCGACCGCATGCGGACGGAAGGGATCGAGTCCATCGGCGCGCAGCCGCGCAATCAGGTGCTCGTCGAAATCAACCGTGTGGTGCGCATTGCGCGCCTTTTGCACCAGGTAATAGATCCTGACCACCGCCAGCACACCGGCGCCAATCAACAGGCCAAAAAACCATTTCATAGATGCCTAGCTGTAGCTCGGTTTACGTTTGTCGAGGAAGGCGCGAATGCCCTCCTGGCCCTCGGCCGTGGCCGCCTGGCCGGCAATCGTGCGGCCCTCGAGCGCCAGGTGGGTTTCCAGTGCGCCGGCCGAGGCAGCTAACAGCCGCTTGGCCTTGCCGAAAGCATGCTTGGGACCGGCCGCGAGCTTGTCCGCGAGTTTCAGCGCCTCGGGCAGGACCTCGGCATCGGCCACGACCTGATTGACCAGTCCCCAGGACAGCGCTTCCTCGGCGCCTAACAAACGATTGGTCAGGATCAGCTCCATCGCGCGGCGATGACCAACGAGCCGCGGCAGGAAATAGGAGCTGCTGCAGTCCGGCGTCAGGGCCACGCCCGAGTAGGCGAGCGAGAACCTGCTGCCGCTGCCGCACACGCACAGATCCGCGGCGCTGACCAGGCCGATGCCGCCACCCGCAGCCGTACCGTTGACCGCGGCAATGACCGGCGCATCCATGCGCGCCAGGTGCGAAATCGCGGTATGCAGGAACGATGTCAGCTCGCCGAGATAGGCGTCGACCGCACCGCCTTGCGTCATCATGCCGCGCAAGTCGCCGCCGAAACAAAAATGCTTGCCGGCGCCGGTGATGACGACTGCGCGCACGGCCGGGTTCGCCTCGATCGCAATGACCGTATCGAGCAGCTGCCGCCCCATCGCCAGATTCAGCACATTGGCATTTTCGGGACGGTTCAGCGTCACCAGCGCCACCGCGCCGCGCTGTTCCAGGAGGATGGTCGATTCGGACATGGGCTGCGCCTTATTCGTCAGGAGCGATGGTGACGCGCAGGCCCGACAGTGCCTCGGTCATTTCGACCTGGCAGGAGAGGCGCGAGTTCGGTTTGTAATGCGTCAGCTCACTGAGCAGTTCGCGCTCGTCTGACATCGCGGCCGGCAGCTTGCCCTGCCAGTCGGGGTCGATGTAGATGTGGCAGGTCGCGCACGAACACATGCCGCCACAAATGGCAGCAACGCCATAGTCCAGCTCACGCAGCGCCTCCATCACCTTGACGTCGGCTTGCGCCGTTACCGGGTGTTCGACCCCATCGCGATCGACAACTTTCAACTCGGGCATTGAGATTCCTGTCTTATCATCGGGTTGCATACGATACAGCAGCGCCTCAGGAGCGCGCCGGGGCGGTAGTTTGCCTAGATTGCCGCGCCGCTGCCAGCGCAAAAGCGCTCGAAAACCGCTGCTCAGCCCGCCGCTGCGAGCGCCGCCCGTTCCAGGCTCCACAGGTCATTCAACAGCATGAACAGCTCGCGCGCCGTCTGCAGTTGCCGCCAGGTCGTGTCGCCCGCGCGCCCCGCCGCACCGATCAGTTGCAGGCCGAGGGGCTCATCGAGTGGCAGCGGCGCCAGCAGGGACGCCAGGTCCCAGATCGGGTCGCCGAGACAGGCATATTCCCAGTCGAGCAGCAACAGGGCTCCGCAAGCTAACAAATTGCCGGCATGCGCATCGAGGTGCAGCAGCGACAACGGGCGCTGCCGATCCTGGATGGCTGCGAGCTGCGCCGGGGCCGCACGCACCCGCAACGCCAGCTCAGCGTGCGCCGCGGCATCCACCCGCGCCTGCACTCGGCTCAAGCGCAGCTGCAGATGCTGCAGGATGTCAAACTGCCAGTCGCCCCTCGCCGCCCAGGCGGTCGGCACCGGGATCCGATGCAGTTCTCCCAGTCGCTGTGCGACGCGCTGCAGGTAATCCGGTTGTGCAAACTCGGCAGCGGTCGCGACCACGCCCGGCAGCCATTGCGCCACTTCCATGCCGCTGCCCCAGTCGATAGTCACGATCCGGGGCGCGAGTCCGTGCTGTGCGGCCAGATTCTGCAGTTCCTGCATGCGCCGCAGGTCGATCACGCTGTCTTCATGCAGGTGCTGCTTGATGACCCAACTGCCCTGCGCAGTTGCGACGCGCCAGACCTCACCGCCACTGCCCTGCCCGAGCTCGCAGCACTCTAACAAGACACTGCCTGTGCGCCAGCCCGGCAGCAGGTGGCGCCAGTCACCGCTCACGCAGCCGCACTCCGCCAGCGCAGCCACCAGCTGCGCAGGCCGACCACCGCGATCGCGGCGTAAATCACATAGAGAACCGCCGCCAACTGCAATCCCTGCGCGCTATAGAGCAGCATCGAACTCAGGTCGATGACGATCCAGTAGGCCCAGTTTTCCAGCTTGGAGGTGGCCGTCATCCAGGTCGCGAGATAACTGGCTAACATGATTGCAGTGTCGAGTCGCGGCCAGGCCGCCTGCGTGTAGCGTGCCAGCCAGGGCGCCACCAACAGGCACACGACGGCGATGCAGAGCAGGCCGAGCAGATGCCAGCGCAGCGGCCAGGTCGTGACCGGCGGACTGGCCGCGCTGGTTGCCGAACGGGTCCAGGACCAGAACCCGTAGATGGAAAACGCCACATAGCTCGCCTGCATGATCGCCTGCATCGGCAGCTGCTGCCCGGCAGCCAGCCAGGCTAACAACGCGGAACTGACGGCGCCGGACACCCAGCACCAGCGGCTGTGCCGCACCGCCAGCACCGCATAGCCAATACCCGCGAGCAGCGCCAGCGCTTCCGCAGCGCTGACCGCCTGGAACTGCTGCAGCAAGGCCGTCATGGACGCTGGTTGAACCGGTAACTCAACGTCAGCCCGAGCTGACGCGGGTCGGACTGCTGCAGGTAGAGCTTCTCGGGAAAATCCGGCGGTTCATTGCCGAAGAAAAAACCGCGCTGCGCGTAGCGCTCATTCAGGACGTTCTTCAACCACAGCGTCCCTGACCAGGCGCCGCGCTCGATGCCCGCTTTCAGGTTGACCAGCGTGTACGGGGTCGACAGCTGGTCATGACTGTCGGAAAAATAGAAGCGCGCAACCTGCTGCGCATCGGCGTGCAGGAACCACCCCTGCGGCTGCCGCCAGTCGACGCTGACCGAGACCTGCCGGCGCGGCGCATGTTCCTGATCGCGGCCGTCGACGCGCCGCGCACGCAGCAGTCCTAACGAGCCGGCGAGACTGAGGTGCTCCGTCAGCTGCCAGCGGCCTTCGGCTTCCAGCCCGTCGTTGCGGCCACGGCCGTTGTTAGTAGTGAGGTACAGGAACGACAGCGGGTCCGCTGGATCGAGCTGCAACGAGGTAGCCACCTGCTGCTCGCGCCGCCGCATCGCAAACAGCGCGAAGCGCGCCTGCCAGATTCCATCGCCGCTCGCGACGCTCAAACCGGTTTCTGCGCTCCACAGAAATTCCGGGCCATAGCCGCGCTGCGCGGCCGGCACGGCCGCACCGATATTGAAGCCGCCGGCCTTGTAACCGCGCGCCAGGCTTGCATACCAGCGCCAGTTCGCGCCCGGGTTACCGCCGCCCCAGGAATGCGCGAGGCTCAGCTGCCCGCCGGTCATGCGGTCGCGCGGCCGGAAGCGCGTTGCATCGGAATCCTGGTACCGCGCGCTGCGCTGTTCGCGGCGCAGCCCGAGTGTCAGCCGCGTGGCGGGTGACCAGTCGAGCTCCAGCTGCCCGTAGCCCGCGACATTG
>DAIQQI010000032.1:0-15907 GCA_036786925.1 Steroidobacteraceae bacterium | reverse complement strand
GATGCCGATGGCCGCCTGCGCGTCCAGGTCAGGCCCGGCAGCCATGTACTGAGCCTGACCGCGCGCGCCGCCAGCGTCGCGACCGCGCTGCGCAGGCCGCCAATCGCAGCTAACAGTGGTACCTGGCCGAAGATTGAAATCTGGAGTTTTGCCGGCATCGACCGCCTGCGCGTTGCGTCGGCGAGCGGCGCGGAGTCCGTGGATCCGGTCCAGGTGGAGGTGCCGGAGGGCTGGCGCCAGTTGCCCGCGTTCCGGATGGCGGCCGACAGCCTGCTCAAGATCGAAGAAACGCAGCGCGGCCTCAGCAGCGCGGACGAAAACCGCCTGACGCTGAACCGGCAGCTATGGCTGGATTTCGACCACGGCGGTTACACCGCGCTCGACACCGTGTCCGGGAAGATGCGCCAGGGCTGGCGGCTCGACATGGCGGCGCCGTACCGCCTCGAAAGTGCGCGCTTTGGCGGGCAGAATCTGCTTGTTAGCTTGTCGCCCGGAAAGGAACGTCGCGGCGTCGAGGTACGCGCACCGCAACTGCAGCTCGAAACACTGTCGCGGCTCGAAGGGCGCGGCGGCGCGCAACCAGCCACCGGCTGGGCCAGCCGGTTTGAAAAAGTCTCCGGCCAGCTGAACCTGCCGCCCGGGCATCTGCTGTTAGCAACGCTGGGACCGGATAACGCCAGCGGCACCTGGTGGTCCGGTTGGGGCCTGTGGAGCATTTTCTGCATCATCATCGTGGTGTTCATGACCTACCGGTTTGCCGGGCGGGTACCCGCGCTGTTAGCCCTGGGCGGGCTGGTGCTGCTCTACCAGGAGTGGCCGGCCATGCTCTGGTTGTGGGCCAACCTGCTGATCGCGATCAGCCTGGGCGCAGTCTTCCCCGAGGGCAAGCTGCGCCGCTTCGTCTACAGCTATCGCCTGCTTTCCGCCGTGGTGCTGGCACTGGCGCTGCTGCCATTCCTGTGGTCGCAGGTCCGCTACGCACTTTACCCGCAGCTGACCACCGCTGGATTCAGCGTCACCGAGATGGGTGTGGTGATGCCCGGCAAGATGGCAGCACCCGAGGAAATCGTGGTGACCGGTGCCCGGCGCGCCGGGAATGCCGCCGCGGAAGCTGTCAGCGAGGGCGCTGTCATGGAAGACAAGATGGAGGCATCGGTGGATGCGGCCCCGCCGCTCCCGGCCTCGCAGCCGGCTGAAATGGAGCAGCTGCGGCGTGGGCGCAGCGATGTGTTAGCTTCCGCGCCCGCGGGTGCCGGCGGCTTGAACAACGCGCAGATCGTGCAGCGTTATGCACCGGGAACCGCCTTGCAGACCGGGCCGGGAATTCCGGCCTGGCGGTATCTGCAGTACGGCTACTCCTGGAGCGGCCCGGTCGAGGCGGCCGACACGGTGCGATTCCTGATCATCGGGCCGCTGCTGCTCGCCTTGTGGCGAATCGCCGGCGTGCTGATGCTGGTGCTGTGGCTGGTAAGCCTCGTGCAGCATGCCTGGAAGATAAAGCTGCACCTGCCAGCCCGGCGCGGTACCGCGCAGGCCGCGGCGTTACTTTTGTTAGCGTTGGGAGCGCTGCAGGGCGGCACTGCCCGGGCCGAGACCCCGGGCAACGAGTTGCTGACCGAGCTTGGCAATCGGCTGAAGGCGCAGCCGGCGTGCTATCCCAGTTGCGCGACGCTGATGGCCGCGAACATCAGCGTCAACGGCGAGCGCCTGGTCGTGGAACTGGAAGCCAGTGCGTTGGCTAACGTCGCGGTGCCGGTGCCGAGCGCGCAGGACCGCTGGCAGATCGACTCCGTCAGCGTCGATGGCGGCGCGGGCTACACCGTGCTGCGCGAGAACGACGGTTCGCTGTGGGTGCCGCTGCGCGCCGGCGCGCACCGCATCCGCCTCGAGGGCCGCATCGCGCCGGTGGCGAATCTGCAGCTCGGGTTTCCCAGCGTGCCGCGCACGGCGCGTGTCAGCGCCGTCGGCTGGGACGTGGCGGGGGTGACTGAAGGCCGCATGTTGTCGAGCGCGATCGAATTGACACGCCAGCGCTCCGCCGCCACCGGCGCCAGACAGGGTGTGGCACTCGAGCGTGGTGCGGAATTTCCGGCGTTCGTGCGCGTAACGCGCGATTTCAGCCTGGACCTCGACTGGTCGGTCGCAACCACCGTGCAACGACTCGCGCCGGACCGCGCGTCGATCGCCGTCGAAGTGCCGCTGGTAGCGGGTGAGTCGGTGCTGACACCGGGGATCGAAGTACGCGGCGGCAAGACCGCGCTGGCCGGCATTCCGGCCGGGGCTGGCGCAACCGGCTGGCAATCGGGACTGGCACGCAGCGACGCTCTGCAGCTGACGATGCCCGCGGCTGTGGCGCGCGTCGAAGTCTGGACATTCAGCATCAATCCACAGTGGCACGCCGAATTCGACGGACTGCCGGCTGTGTTGCCGGATGACATCAACGCGCCGAACTGGCTCTATACCTACTATCCGCGCGCCGGCGAAACCCTGGCCGTCAAGCTAACAAGACCGGAGGGCGCGCCGGGCAGCACGCTGGCCATCGACAGCGCGCGGCAATGGATCCGCTATGGCGTCCGCAGCGCCGATGCCGGCCTCGGCTTCCAGTATCGCAGCACCCAGGGCGGCCGCCACGTCATCGACCTGCCCGAGGATGCGATCGTCGAGCAGGTGTCGCTGGATGGCCAGCCGCAGCAGATTCGCCCGGAAAAAGGCAAGCTGTCGATCGGCCTGCTGCCGGGCGAGCACAAGGTTGATGTTCGCTGGCGCACGCCACGCGGCCCCGGATTTCGCTCCGGCACGGAGCCTGTGAATCTCAACGCGAACGCGAGCAACGTGTCATCGAGCATCGAGATGCCGCAGGATCGCTGGACCTTGCTGGCGTTTTCCCGCGGCGCGGGCGTAGGCCCGGCGGTGCTGTATTGGGGTGAACTGGTCGCGTTCCTGGTAACGGCATGGGCGCTGGGCCGCTGGCAGCGCTCGCCGCTGCGTCCCCATGAATGGTTTTTGTTAGGTATCGGCCTGTCGACGCTGTCCGCGTCGGTGTTCGCCACGGTCGTGGTATGGGTGCTGGCGATGAGCTGGCGCGCGGGCTGGCAACCGGATGCCAGCCGCTGGCGCTTCAACCTGGTCCAGTCGGTACTGGCGTTCGCAACCCTGATCACGGTGTCGAGCCTGGTATTCAGCGGCATCCGTTACGGCCTGTTTTCGACCCCCGACATGGGTGTGACCGGACCCGGCTCCTACGCTGGCAACTTTGTCTGGTTCCGTGATCGAACGATCGCGGAGTTGCCGCGACCCGACGTCATCAGTATCCCGATGTGGATCTACAAGACACTGATCATCGTCTGGGCGCTGTGGGTGGCGGCGGCGCTGGTGCGCTGGCTCAAGTGGGCCTGGCAGAGCTGGAGTGCCGGAGGCTACTGGCGCAGCCGCGAGCCGGCATGAACCGGCAATGGTTGTTAGCTGAGCGCCCCGAAGGCCGGGAAGTCCGTGCCAGCGACTTCCGGCTGGTTGAGACGCCGGTCCCCGACATCAGGAATGGCGAGTTCCTGGTGCGCACGCGTTATCTCGGTGTCGCGGCCGTCATGCGCGGCTACATGCTGAATACCGAGAAATTCGAGCGGCCGCTGGCGCTCGGCGATGTCATGCATGGCCGCGGAGTCGGCGAGGTAGTGGCCTCGCGCCATCCGGATTACGCGGTCGGCGATATCGTGCACGGCAAGCTGGGATGGCAGGACTTTCGCGTCTGCGATGGCTCGCCGAATTTCCTGATGTACAAGGTGCAGCAGCGCGTTGCGCCCATCTCGACCGCGCTCGGCGTGTTAGGTCTGACGGGCTTCACCTCCTATCTCGGGCTGGTCGACATCGGCGCCGTGAAAGCCGGCGACACCGTGCTGGTGTCGGGCGCGGCCGGTGGCGTGGGCTCGAACGTCGGGCAGATCGCCCGCAACCTCGGCGCCACCGCTGTCGGCATGGCCGGCACCGACGCCAAGTGCCGGCTCTTGACTGAGAAGTTTGCCTACAGCGCTGCTATCAATTACCGCACTGAAGATGTCAGCGCGCGCATCGGCGCGCTGTGTCCCGAAGGCATCGATGTCTTCTTCGACAACGTGGGTGGCGCGATCCTCGACGCAGGGCTCGCACACATCCGGCGCCACGCGCGCGTCGTGCTGTGCGGCGCAATCTCCCAGTATGTCGACGCGGGCGAGCAGCCCTATGCGCTGCGCAACGCCTACAACATCTTCAAGAAAATGGCGCGCATGGAAGCGTTTTTCATTTACGAGATGTCCGAGCACTTTCCGCGTGCCGAAAAAGCTCTCGCCGACTGGATTGCGGCGGGCAAACTTGTCTACCAGGAAGATATTCTCGACGGGCTTGAGAAAATGCCCGAGGCATTGATCCGCCTGTTTGCCGGGCAGAATCTCGGCAAGCAGCTGGTGCGCGTGTCCTGACCGCACGCCGGAAAAGTCGGCGATAACTACCGACTGCTGTAAGTAGTTTCCATGGGTACCTGCCTTCCATGTTGCGGCGTATATTTTGTCTGGTATTTGTTAGACGCTGTGGGAGGCCTATATGTTACCCGCGCATCGCATCGCCGTCTTGATTACAGTTCCATTACTAACAAGTTTGCTGGCCGGGTGTCCGCCAAGGGGCGGTTCGGGCGGGCAGGGTGCTGGCCTGGCAGGCCGCGTTGCGTATCAGCGCGAATCCGCGGGCACAGGTCTGGATATCTATCTGCTTGACGCGAGCGGCGCCAACGAGTCGGCGCTGGTCGCGACTTCCGAGGACGATGAGTGGCCGTCACGCGGCGTTGTTCCGGATGGCATGCCCAATGCCAATGGCGACGAGCAAAAGGTGCCGGGGATTGCCTTTGTCAGCAAACAGGACGGCGTGACCGACATTTTTACGATCCCGCTGACCGGCGGGAATCCTTTCAATCGCACAAACGACCCTCAGGACGCTGCGGACAATGCCTTTGAAGACAACACGCCTGATGTGTCCACTGACAATCGCATCGCCTTTGCCAGCAAACGCGACGGCGATTTCGACATCTGGGTCATGAGCAGCAACGGAGCCGGAAAGCGACCCGCTTGGCAGGGCACCGCGAATGAGAACACCTGTGCCGATTCAGAGCCTGCATGGTCACCCGACAACAGCAAGATTGCGTACACCTCCGATTGTGGCGGCAACGGCTTTGCGATCTGGGTTGGATCTACCAGCACTCAGCTCAATCCGGATGGCAGCCTGCCGCGACCCAGCCTCGTTGCCCGGGTCGCCAACCGACATCTGACCGATCCCTACTGGTCGCCTAACGGCGCCCAGCTTGTCGCCGAGAGCTGTTCGCAGACCGACACCGCCGACTGCGACATCGTGATCATGAACGCCGACGGCAGTAACCTGCGCAACCTGACCAGCACACGCAACATCGCCGAGGTCGATCCGGTATTTTCTGCGGATGGACAGACCATAATCATGACTTCATTTCCGGCGGGCAGCACAGGCACTCAGATTGCACGCATGCCTGTGGCTGGCGGAGCAGAGACCGTCATGTCGCCATCGGGGACGCATGGCCGCGGTCCGGAGCACGTGCCCTAGGCGCGCCCGCCAGTCGCCAGCAGGATCGCGCCGGCAGCGACCATGACGGCGCCGAGCCAGCGTCGCCGGCCGACCGGCTCGCGCAAAAAAAACGCGGCAATCGCCGCACCGAAGACCACGGAGGTCTCGCGCAGCGCGGTAACGTAGGCAATCGGCGCAAATGTCTGGGCCCACAGCACGAGACCGTAGCCGAACATGGTCATGGCGCCGGCCGCCAACATCTGCAGCCCACGGCTGCGCAAATTCCTGCGCACGGGACTGACGCCTCGCGTCCAGAGGCCGTACACAGTGGTCGGCAGAAACGTCGCGAATGCTGACAGGCCCATGTATCCGATTGCATCGCCGCTGACACGCGCGCCCAGCGCATCCAGCATCGAATAACAGGCAATCGAAACACCTGTCAGGCCGGCCCATGCAGTGGCACGGATGTGCGCATGGCGTACCAGGCCTACCGTGGCAATTCCAAAACTGACTAACAAAATACCGGCTAACGCCACGCTCGATGGCCGTTCACCCACCCAGAATGCCGCGCCCAGCGTGACCAGCAGCGGCGCGAGCCCGCGCGCGATCGTGTACACCTGGGTCAGGTCGCCGGTCGCATACCCGCGGCTCAGCGCCGACCAATAGACGATGTGGACCGCGGACGAGCCGAGCAGATAGGGCCAGGTTGCGGCGATGGGAATACCCCGCCAGACGAGAATGGCCAGTCCCAGCAGCATGCCGCCGAGTCCCATGACAGTGAGGTCGGTGAGCCGGTCGCTGCCGGCCTTGAGAGTCGCGTTCCAGGCCGCATGGATGACCGCGGACAGCAGCGCAGCGGCAATGGCTTCGATGGGCATCGCGCTATCGAGTCGTCAGAACCATCCGTAATTGAAGCTCACGGAGACGCGTTCTTCGTTAGCCGGGTTGGGCGGCACTTCATGCCGCAGCCAGCTTTCAAACAGGATCAGGTTGCCGGCCTTGGCCGGGATCTCGATCCAGGTGCGATTGGCCATGCGCGCCTTCACCCTGCGGGGCGGAGCGGCCATGAACCGGTCCAGCCGCGGATCTTCCAGTTTGAGACCGGCGCAGCCGGCCGGCGTCTGCACGTAGTAGGTTCCGGATATCGTCGCCAGCGGATGCAGGTGATTGGTATGCACAACCTGCCTGGGCATCACGTTAGCCCAGCAGTCCGTCATCACCAGCACGCGCCCCTGCAGATCGAAGTCCAGGGCCTTGGCAAAACGCATGACGTGGGTATCGACGTGGCGCTGCAGGGTCTCAAACATCGGCGACATCAGGTGCAGCCTTGGCAGCGAGTTGTAGGACGTATAACCGCCCGGATAGCGGCGCGCCGACCACTTCTGGCCGGCGCGATCGTCCAGCCGGATCTGCCGGCAGGTGCGTGCCATGCGCGCGGTAAACGCCGCAGCCCCTCGCGTTAGCAGAGGAGCGACATAGACCTGGGTCTGGAAAAGCGAAAGGATGCTCATGGACGAATCCTATCAGTAACGCTGCCGGTAGACGGCGAGATCCCGGCGCAGCTCGGGCAGCAGGATATACACGGCCAGCAGGTTCGGGATGGCCATGCAGAAATTCATCGAGTCGGCGAAATTGACCACCTGCGTCAGCGGAAAGGTCGCGCCGATCGACAGCACGCCGCACAGGAACAGGCGGTAGGCAGCGCGCAGGCGGGCCGAGTCGCCTAACAACCAGGTCCAGGCCAGCTCGCCGTAGTAGCCCCAGCTCAGGATGGTCGAGAGCGCGAACAGGATTACGCAGACCGCCAATACCACCGGAAACCAGGGCACCACCGTCGCGAAGGCCTGCGAGGTGAGCGCCACGCCCTGCGCGCCGCCGTGCAGCGGCACACCGCTGACGACGATCACGATCGCGGTCAGGAAACAGATGACGACCGTGTCGAGGAAAGGCTCGATCAGCGCCGCGTGTCCCTGCGACAGCGGTTCGCGGGTCCTGACGGTGGCGTGCGCCATGGGCGCCGAACCGAGGCCTGCCTCGCAGGAAAACGCCGCGCGCCGGAAACCCTGGATCAGCGCGCCGATAACGCCGCCCTCGACCGCCTGCGGCGCAAAGGCCTCGCGCAGGATCGTGGCGGCGGCGTCGCCCACATGCGCGGCATTGGCGATGATCACGACAATGCAGGCGACGATGTACATGATGCACATCAGCGGCACCAGTTTCTCGGTCCAGGACGCGATCCGGCGCATGCCGCCGAACAGCACGATTCCGACCCAAATCGCGATCGCGAGTCCGAACATCCAGCCCTGCTGCAGTCCCGTGACCTCGCGAAACTGCGCGTAGGCCTGGTTGACCTGGAATACGGTCATGGAGCCGCCGATGGTCGCTATGCAGAAGAACACGGCTAACAACTTGCCGATCCGGGGTAGGCCGATGCGGCCCAGCGCGATCGGGACGTAGTGCATGGCGCCGCCGCTGACGGTGCCGTCCGCGCGCAGCTTGCGGTACTTGACCGCCAGGCTCACCTCGGAGAACTTGGCGCTCATCGCGAGAAATCCGGCCAGCACCATCCACAGGGTCGCGCCCGGGCCACCTAACGAGACCGCGACCGCGACGCCGGCGATATTCCCCAGGCCGACCGTGCCGGAGACCGCGGTTGCCAGCGCCTGGAACGGCGTGGTCTCGCCGGCGGCGTCGGCGCTCACATAGTCGCCGCGGATGACGCGCAGAGCATGCCGAAATCCGCGCAGATTGACGAAGCCCATCGCCAGCGTGCACACCACGCCACCCGAAATCAGCCAGACCACGATCAGCGGCACCTGGGCGCCGGCGACCGGCACCGCATAGAAGACCACGGCCGCGATCCGCTCGGTCAGCGGACCCAGGATGCCGTTGATCCAGGCGTCGATATTCATCGTGGTGGATAGGGCAGAGCCAGCACGATGGCTGCCGCGCGACGGATCACAGTCATCGGCGAATCTCCCCTTTTTGCCGGTACTATCCCAGTATGACGCAACAGGTGATTTCATGAAATCTGCAAACGACATACGCATCCAGGCGCGATTTGCGCTTGCGCTGGTGATCGCCGGGCCTTGCTTGTTAGCTGCGCAGGCCGCCGATCCGGTTATCACGACCGTCCCGCCGCCGGTGTATACCGATCCGGCAACAGTCACTCCGGGGACCAAGGCCGTGGCCCGTCGCACGACGCTGCTGGTCAGCAACCTGGAACGCAGCAAGCGGTTCTACGAGGCGCTCGGTTTCCGCGAGGACCGCCGAGTCGAGGTGTCCGATGCGCCATCGCTCAAGACCTTCGGGCTGCCGCTCGGCACCCGGCTGACCTTCATCCGCATGACCATGGACAACACGCTGTCCACCGGCCGCATCGACGGCGGCACGCTGGGTCTCGCCGAGGTCCACAACCGCAAACTCAAGACGCTGCGCCGCCTGACCAAAGGCGAAACCATGATCGGCACGACCATCCTGATCTTCACCACGGACGGCGTCGATGCGGTCCATGAGCGGCTGGTCGCGCTGGGCGCTGAAATCCTGGAACCACCGATGGCGGCCTCGGGCGGTCTGCGATCGATGGTGGCGCGCGACCCGGACGGCACGCGCATGGAAATCACGCAGCCCGGCGTGCCGCGCTAGCGGCGCCGAACGCGAGTCGACACATCGGAGCGTGATTGTCGGCCAAGCGCGCTGGCCGCGGTCGCGCGGCTCAAAGGGCGTCGCGCTTGCAAGATCGCGGCTCGCGGACTCGCACGCGATCTTGCGCGTTCGCTCGCGCGCGCGGGCGCAAACGTTCCTCACAGGATCTTTTCCCAAGCTGAGCTGCTGGCACTAAGTTTGCGCTTACCGCGCGCCCGAGCCGCCGCCCATTCGCCGCTTGGCCGCGGCCAGCGCGCTTGGCCGTCGATCGCACAGTTCGCGTCGGTCGCGTACGACTCTGGCAGGTCATTTGCGGGACACCGTACTAACAGCAGGAGATTTACAGCTCTGAGTATTTACGCGCGTTGCCGCGCGCCTTGTCGGCTGGGTACTTGCGGGCGTTGATGGCGAGTTTCGCCTGCGCCGCCTCGATCAGGTCCACATCCAGCTTGTCGGCAAGCCGGATCAGGTACAGCAGCACGTCCGCGAGCTCTTCGCGCACGCCGGCCTGCGCTTCGCTTGTTAGCTCGGCGGATTGCTCCGGCGTCAGCCATTGAAAATGTTCCAGCAGTTCGGCGGCTTCCACGCTGAGCGCCGCCGCCAGGTTTTTCGGCGTATGAAACTTATCCCAATCGCGCTGGTGCGCGAATTCCCGCAGCGCATCACGCAGCGATTCCAGGTCGGAGTTGGCCATAGGCGCAAGGCTACGGTATAAACAGGCATCATTTACTGGTTTTTTCGCAAGGGGTAACAACATGATCGGCTATGTCACAGTGGGTACGAACAATCTGCAGCGCGCGGGCGCTTTCTACGACGCCTTGCTGAAGGAGCTAGGCGCCGAGCGCGCCATGGTGAGCGAGAAATACATCGGCTGGGCCAACGCCCCGGATGCGCCGATGTTCATGGCGATCACGCCGTACGATGGCAAACCGGCGACCGTGGGCAACGGCATGATGATCAGCCTGCTGGCCAAGTCCAAGGAGCAGGTGGACCGCGTCTACAAGAAGGCCCTGGCGTTAGGTGGCAAGGACGAGGGCGCAGCCGGCCCGCGCGGCGATAACTTTTACGGCGGCTATTTCCGCGATCTCGACGGCAACAAGCTCTGCGTCTTCATCATGTCCTGACGAGTGTGGCCGGGCGGCGACCTTCGCCGCCCGTCGCGCATATCCGGTCGATTACGCCAGTTTTCAGCCTGCCCCAGGGGTTCGCGGGACAGCGGAGCCATGCCAGGATCCTGCACGGATTTCATTTGGGCATTGCGCCCGAACCCGTGGCGCAGGGGTGCTGTGCTCCCATCAAGGAAGAACCAACATGCGTGAATTGACTCACAACGAACTGTCGGCGGTTGCGGCCGGCGAACTGACCTGCACGATCGGTCTCCCGCAGGGCATCAGCTGCACCGGCACCCTCTCGGACTGGAAGCAGGCCTACAACGACGCTGTCGGTGCCATGACCGACCTGTTTGAGTCCTGGTTCGGCTGATCGCCCGAGCGACAGGTAACAGGCATCGCGATATCGGCGCTGGCCCAGGCGCCGGTATCCGCACAAGAGACGTCCCCACAGCAAAGGACAGTTGCGCAGATGGAAGCCAGAGACCAAAGTATCGACGGCTGGACATACCTGATCGCGTTCCTGGTGTCGCTGATTCCGATGGCGGGCACCAACCTGGCGGCCGCGCTGGCGCTCGACCGGGATCTCACTGATCTGGTGCTGATGGCGCTGACGATCGTCCTGATGTTCCGGATCATCCCGGAGAAACCGCAATTCTCCAGGGGGTCCTGGCTGCTGCTGCTGGTGGGCCTGGCAACCGGTGTGCTCGTCTTCTGGTTTCACGTGGCGGGGCACCAGGCCTCGATCAACATCGCCAACGACAATGGCTTGTTAGGTGTCGCGGTGTACGCGCTCAACCTGGCGGTCCTGGCGCCGATCTACGAAGAAAAGGCCTGCCGGCAGATCATGCTGTTCGGCCTGGGAAAATACGTGCACATCGCGCTGTCCGCGGTGGTTGTGTCGGTCCTGTTCAGCGTGGTTCACCACGGCAACCAGATATTCGCGCTGCTGTTTTCGCTGCTGATGTGTGCCTTCGCCGTGCGCGGCATGAGCACCTTCAACCGCGCGATCATTCACGGCGGCGTCAATCTGTCGCAAGTCGCGCTGTACATTTACTACGGTTACAAGTTCTAGTCAGCATTGAGGAGACTGGCATGCGAGAACTGTCGCAGCATGAAGCATCGATGGTGTCGGCCGGCGAGATGACCTGCGCCATTGGCGGTGAGCCGGTGCCCTGTCCCGGGACCCCAGGCTATGCCGACACCTACGAATGGCTGGTCAGCGCGGCCACCGACCTGATCGAAAAGCTGGCGAACTGGTGGAACAGCTAGCGCAAGGCACTCAGTGCCCCGCGGGTTTCCGGCCCGCGATCACCGGCACGTG
Source organism: Steroidobacteraceae bacterium (assembly GCA_036786925.1). Taxonomy (GTDB): domain Bacteria; phylum Pseudomonadota; class Gammaproteobacteria; order Steroidobacterales; family Steroidobacteraceae; genus UBA964. Next base: position 4,273 of record DAIQQI010000032.1, on the reverse strand, counting down.
CCAGACGGCATAACTGTCGGGATCCGCTATCGTCGCCAGCAGGCAATCGAACAACTCGTGCGCCTCGGCCGTGGTCATGCGTCCGGTCGCCGCGGCCAGCGCATCGGCGTAGCCGTCGCGCCAGGCAGTGAAAATGCCTGCGAGGGTCGCACGCGGCACGCGTTCGGTATCGATGGTCAGGTAATCGACGCGAACGTCCACCAGCCCCAGGCGCCGTAGCATCGGCAGTGTGCGCCGCCCGACGCGCGCATCCGTTCCGGTGGCCTTGCAGAACGCCACCGGGCCGTCACGCCACAGCCGGTCCGGGTCCACGCCATTGCGCTCCGGAAAGTGCAGCATCATGTAGTCCTCGGACAGCACATGCAGCCAGCCACCCGGCTTGAGCACCCTTGTTAGCTCGCCGAGCATGCGTTCGGGCTCAGGCACCATCTGGGTGACATGGCGGCACAGTGCGAGATCGAAACTGCCGCTGTCGAAGCGCAATGCGTAGCCGTCGCCCAGTTCAAAGGACAGGCGCGGTGCGGCGGCCGCGTGCAGGCGCTGCGCCACTGCCAGCACCTCGGGACCTACGTCCACGCCGATGAGACTGGCGTCCGGATTCATGCCCGCCAGGCGCGAGGCGGCCTCGCCGGTACCACAGCCCAGATCGAGAATCCGTGCATTGGCGGGCAGCGCGTAGCGCGCAAACAACCTGGATTCCTGCGGCCAGATCGCGTCAGCCTGGTGGCGCAGCGTGCGCACCATGGACTCGTCGGCGACCATCTGTGCCTGCGGATTCGCATTTTCTTTCCTGGTCATACCTTCACTTCCCAAAGAACGGGCCGAAAAAAAGGACGCCCTTGGGCGTCCTTAATCCTGACGAAGCATCTGCCAGCTTCTGTTCGGGTGATTCTAGCGAAACTTACTCGCAGAGGCTCTCCATATAGCCTTGTGCGACCGGCGATAAACGCTTCATGGCCATTGCGCGAGCACGCGGTGCGTCGACGAGGAACTCGAGCGGGCCCGAGACCAGCATGCGACGCACGGTCGGATCGCGGCGCGACAGCGCGGCCATCTTGTTGAGCACGGTAAAGCCACGGTTGATCTTGCCGCGTGGCGTGGTCTTTTTTTCGATGGAGCGGGCCAGGTACTGGCCAAAGCGGGAGTAGAGGAAGTAATCGTCGTCTCCAACCTGGAAACGCGCTTCGGCGAAGAAGTCCGGAAAGTTCTTTTCAAGGTACTCGTTGACCTTGAGCAGACGCGGGGCCGCGTCGGGAATCTGCTGCTTTCCGTGGTCGTTGCGATACGACAACTCAATTTGCTTCTTCATCTCTTGCTTGCCACACCTCTGAGAAGGTTAAAAACCGGCACTGCTGCCTGCGACGCGCCGCGAAAGTTACGGCACACAGCCCCGCGATGCAAGACCTGCGGCAAAAAAAATTTCAGTTCTGTGATGCGGGCGCGATGACGAACGCGCCCGGGTCAGGGCAGGCGTGTGCCCAGAGTCTGTTGCCGCTCGGCACGACGACTGCGCACCTGCATGTGCACTTCACGGCGGCGATAGTCGATTACCAGCTTGTTGACCGTGCCTAACACGTCCATGCCAAGTATCAGCACCGGCACGTCTTCGACCTTCCAGTACTGGAAAATATAGAGGTCGCCGAACGTCACCTGCAGCGAGGGAATCGTCACGTCGCCCATCCTAATGTCATGGAGCCGCGTTGCCTGCCCAGCCTGGTCGTCCAGCGTGACGCCGGTGACGGTCGAGTCCGCGAACTCGCGGCGGCGGCGCTGCAGCAGTTCATACAGCGCGGTATTGCCCATGGATCGCTGCGCGCCGGTGTCAATGATTGCCTTGATCCGCGTACTGCCGAGGTAGACATTGATCGTCGGCACGAAATCCTGCAGGAAAGTAATTGGCAGCGACGTGAATCCCGCTGCCGGCCGTTCACGCTGCGAACGCTTGATCGTGATCAGGTCATTGCCGAAATCGATGAAGATCCGCTTGTCTTTCAGTCCGTCATAACCGAGTACGCCGTCAGCGCCGCCAAAGGCATCCGGCAAAATCGGCAACTGCGTTGCTTCTATCAGCAGGTCACCGATCTGCAGCCGCTCAACATCGATCATCGGCACGACTGCCGTACCGGTCGTGCCGCGCAGCTGCGCATTGGCGGCTGTCACGACGCCGCTGCCCAGCGCCACGGCCACGCGATCGATGACCGCCGAGCGATTGGCGCCCGTATCCAGCACCAGGCGATAGGGGCCCTGGTCATTGATATAGACCGGCGCCCAGATGCGGCCGATGCGGTCGCGCAGGGTGGGGGCGACATAACGCGGCTGCAATGCTTCGACCATGACGGTCTCGATGCTGTCGGGGACCGGGAATTGCGGCATCTCGGCCGCGGCAACGGCGGCCAGCAGGCCCGGCAAAAGAACGACTGCGGGCCTAACAGTACGCATGAAGGAAGTACTGCTCACGGGAATCACGATACACCACCTTGGGCGCGGATGTGCAAGTGCGGTTTGCCGATCGCACCGCCGCATTGCGCCTGCCGGCGGGTTTTTGCATACACTAGAACGATGACCAAGAATAATTCGCAGGACTGGCGCCTCACCGGCGTCCGGGTCATCAAGGCTGGCACGCTCGATACCAACACCGCGCAGACGCCGGGCATGCTGCGCGCCGCCGCAATCACCCACGCGCGGGTTGGCGCCGAAAAAATCTGGGCCGGCACGGTCAGCATCTCGCCCAACGCCAAGACCGGTGCGCATCACCACGGCGCCGTCGAGAGCGTGATCTACGTGGTGCGCGGCAAGGCGCGGATGCGCTGGGGCGAGCGCCTCGAGTTCACCGCCGAAGCCGGGCCGGGCGACTTCATTTACGTGCCGCCGTTCGTGCCGCACCAGGAAATCAACGCGCGCGACTCCGAGTCGCTCGAATGCGTGCTGATGCGCAGCGGCCAGGACCCGGTGGTTGTGAACCTCGATATCGAGCCGGTGGAGCAGCCCGAGGAAGTCTGGGCCGACGGCATGCACGCGCCCCACAAGTCCGCATGAGCTGATGGCCAAACGGTGATTGACCCCGGGCCCGTGGCCAGTATTATCGAGTCCATATATAAGGTCGATACTCACGCGCGGGCGGGCAGCCTGCTGCTCCAGCGACCCCAGGTATATAGATTATAAGTATTTGATTTATAAGGCGTTGCGGGCACATGACTGCGGCGTAGGTGGCCTGCGCGCGTCGCGGGCTGCCGGTTTTTGCGGGGGCCCTGTCCGACTTGAGTGAGCGAAAGATGAAATTGCCGACCTCGACATCCACCCACCGGCCGCGGTCCGAGGCGCCCGGTGCCCAGGGTCTGTACGACCCGCGCCATGAGCATGACGCCTGCGGCGTCGGCTTTGTCGTGGATATCAAGGGCCGTAAATCTAACAAGATCGTGCGGGACGCGATCCAGGTCCTGAAAAACCTGGACCACCGCGGCGCCTGCGGCTGCGAGGTCAATACTGGCGATGGCGCCGGCGTGCTGATGCAGACGCCGCACGCGTTCCTGGCCAAGGTTGCCAGGAAGGCGGGCATCACGCTCCCTGGGCCCGGGCAATATGCCTGCGGCCTCATCTACCTGCCGCGCAACGCGACCCAGCGCCGCAAGCTCGAGGAAGTCTTTGCACGCACGGTGCAGGCCGAAGGCCAGGAGTTGCTGGGCTGGCGCACCGTGCCGACCGACAACAAGATGTTAGGTGACACGGCGCGGGCCTGCGAGCCGTTCATGCGCCAGGTGTTCATCGCCCGCGGTGCCGATACGAAGACCGAGGCGGAATTCGAGCGCAAGCTGTACGTGATCCGCAAGCGTGCCTACAACGACATCCGCACCACGACGCGCGACGGCAGCGAGTTCTGGTATGTCGCGAGCCTGTCCTACAAGACGCTGGTCTACAAGGGCATGCTGCTGACCACGCAGCTCGATGCGTATTTCGCCGACCTGCGTGACCCGTCGATCGAAAGCGCGCTGGCGCTGGTGCACTCGCGCTTTTCGACCAACACCTTTCCGAGCTGGGAACGCGCCCACCCGTACCGCTACCTCGCGCATAACGGCGAGATCAACACGCTGCGCGGCAACATCAACTGGATGCGTGCCCGCGAAGCGATGTTCGAATCCGAGCTGTTTGGCGACGACATCGACAAGATCCGCCCGATCGTGAATCCGTTCGGCTCGGACTCTTCGATGTTCGACAATGTGCTCGAGCTGATGGTGCTGGCGGGCCGATCATTGCCGCATGCACTGATGATGATGAT
>DAIQQI010000250.1:0-4915 GCA_036786925.1 Steroidobacteraceae bacterium | reverse complement strand
GACATTTTCATTGCCGTTCGTGATGGCAGCGGGTTTCGCCGACTGCCGGAGAGCGCGGCGATCCTGAAGAACGTCAACACGTCGGCGCTGGAATATGCGCCGGCAGTTTCCGCTGACCTGCTGGAGCTCTTTTTTACGCGTGGCCCGCGCATGTTCCAGAAGTCGCCGATCATCCTGCGCGCAACGCGCATGCGCATCGACGAGCCATTTGGCGTGCCGCGACCGGTACCGTTGATTTCTGGTTTCGTCGAGGCGCCATCCTTGTCGAAGGACGGCTGTTGGCTGTATTTTCACAAAAACGAAGGCGGCCGTTTTGCGATCTACCGCGTCGACAGCGGCGCGAACTGCCTGCCTGCGGAATCAGCCGCTGCGCGACTCACTAGCGCTCAATAACGAAAATCCGGTTCCTGATTTTCGATCACGGCACGCAAGGCTGCGGGCAGCTGGTCGTATTTGATGCCCCGCACGCCGATGCCATGCATGACGATCGCGCCCCCGCGCGAGCCCATTTTCATCCACGGATACCAGGGCCGGACCTGGCCCCAGGACAGGACCTGGTCCAGTTCGCCCTTCTTCGGCAGCGCCAGCGGCCGCTCGCTGGTTTCAAAGTCTAGGATCTGTTCGCGGCCGCCGATGTATTCCTGGTAGCTGCCACCTAACGGATTGTCGCGGAAGATCATCTCGGCGTCGCTGCCGGTCAGTGTCTTGTCGGTCAGCTGGAAACGGCTGGCGGTGCGCGCCGGGCTGCCATCCGGATTATTCTGCCAACGCTCAGGTTCAGCGCGCGCCAGGATCTTCTCCGTCGGCACGGTCACCGTCTCGCCGGACCAGGGATTCTTCCAGCTGCTCAGCACCGCGTCGCCCGTGGTCGGCACGTAGATCATGAACTCGCGCGACACGCGCCGGAAACCCTTGCCACGCACCGCGTCGTTCAACAGCTCGCACTTCGAGATGCGCAGGCGTTCGGCATCGAATATCCGCGTGTCTTTCTGCTCCATGCGGCGGCTGTACACGTGGCCATGCCACCAGGTCACCATCGGCTCGGTCGGCTTGACGCCGCAACTGTCGCGGAAATCCTGGCTCCAGGCGTCGGTCACTGGCACTGGCGCCGGCGGTGTAATCAGCGGCGGCTGCTCGGCCACCACCGGCGGCGTGCCGGGTGTGATGACCTTGCGGAAATAGCTCCAGCTGGTTTCGTTAGGCCGCTGGTCGTCCAGCGGCGGCGCCGACTGGTACTTCGCGAACTGCGTCTTGAGCGCTGTGCGTATCGGTTCATTCAGGTCCTCGACCGAATTCACGCGCTGACCGACCGCCGTGAACACCAGCAGCCCGGGACGGTCGCCCATGCGCATCCACGGCAGGAAATTCGACACGCGCTTCCAGGAGCGGCTCCAGCGCGGCAGCGTCTTCACCTTTGGATCCAGCAAATCCTTTTCGTAGACATAGACATTGAGCATTTCCATCGCGTGGTAGTGCCCGCCGACATAGTCCTGGTAATTGCCCGCGAGCGGGTTGTCGTAGTAGAGCGGCGCTTCATTGCTGATAATCGCGCGGCCATTGATGAACCTGCCATCGAAGCTCGCCGTCCGGCCGTCGCGACCGTTCGCATACAGCACCGCGCCCATGTTGACCGGGTCATTCTGCGTATGCACGACCTCGACCAGCTCGCCGGTCCAGGGATTGCGCCAGGTCTTGAGCAGCGCGTTAGTCACGGGATCGAGGTACAACATGATCTCGCGCGACACCGAGCGGTAACCGTAACCGCGCTCGGGATCCTGGTAGCCCTTGCAGGCGCGCGCGTTCCAGATCTGGAAATTGAACAGCTTGCGATCGGCTTCGCCCGGACGGCGGCCGTAGACGGAGCCCTGCGACCAGAGATAGATCGTCTTGCCGTCCTCGAGCGAACACCAGAGTTTCTGCTGGATGCGCACCGCGTCGCCGGGATCGTTCGGGTTCAGGCGGGGCGGCGCTTTCGCGGCCTGGGTGACGCCCAGCGCCCCGGCCAGCATCACAGCTAACAAAACAGCTTTCGCGATTTTCATGAGCACTCCATTTCCCAGGTCGTCAGCGGCGCGCCGCGCCGCAGCCACAGGCCCGCGCCCACGCGCTTGAACCAGCGCGACAGGCGCTTGTGATACCACTCGCCGCTGCGCAGGTGCACGTCGCCGTCGGTGCGCGAGCGGTCGCAGTTGTAGCGCCAGTCCTTGCTGGTCAGTGCCGTGAAATAAAGCACGCCCTGGCACAACTGGCCCAGCGTCACGATCGCACGGGCTGCGGTGCGGTCATCGAGGTACTGGCCGACGTCGTAACAGATGGCCAGGTCAAACTGCCGGCCCGGCCGGTAGCTCGCGAGCGAGCCCTGCTGCCAGCCATAGCGCTTGCAGAGGTAGTCGCTGAATTCGAGGCCGACGTATTCGGCGCGCGGCAGCAGCCTGGCTAGCGGTTTTTGCAGCAGACCGATGCCGCAACCGGCATCGAGAATCGAGCCCACCGGCAGCCCGATGTAGTCAACGTAGGCCGCGATCAGGCCGGCGCGCGCCGCCATCTCGGCGCGGTGCGTGACCGCCGTGCGCCGGTTGTAATAGAAACGCCGGTAATACTCGGCGCCAAAACGCTCAGACAATGCCGGCCAGCTTCTTGGCGATCTTGGCCACCTGCGCCGGATCCGCCTTCGACACTTCCGGATACTCGCTGAAACGCTCCGGAATCTTGATGGTCGCGTCGATGCCCATCTGGTCCGAACGGAAAGCGCCGAACTGCGCCGATTTCTCGCAGGATGGATCCAGGATCATCGGGATGCCGTTAGGCTGCAGGATCGAGTCCTTGGCCGGCTGCCAGCGCGTCATGATCGCCCACTCGACCTGCTTGAGATCGTAGGGATCGACATCCGGGCCGACGACGACCACCAGCTTCGCGGTACGCCCCCAGCGGCCGGCCGAACCCCAGACCGCGTGCAGCACGTACTTGCCGAACTCGTTATGCGGCTTGGAGGCGCCGTCCACCGACAGCTGCACGATGTAGCACATGTTAGGTGTGACGGCGACATCATGCACTTCCGGGATCTTCTTGCGCAGGTCGGACAGCACCTCGCCTTCGACCGGCAGCAGCGCGATGTAGTTGTGGTCGAACGGCGGCACCATTTCCATGGTCGCGTGCCAGATCGGGTTCTTGCGATGCGTGATGCACTTGACGCGCACTATCGGAAACACCTGCACGCGGTCGTAATAGCCCACCGGATTGGAATGCCAGCCGATGGCTTCCAGTTCTTCGTGGAACACTTCGCCTTCCAGCACCCATTCCGATGTGGCAGGTACTTCGAGATCCACGGTTTCGCATTTCACCATCTCGACCGCTTCGCCACGCAGGCCGCCCGCGAAGGCCGCTTCGTCCTGGCCGTACGGGGCGCCGGTGCCGGACGCGAGGTGCACGGCCGGATCGCATACACCGGCAATTGCGACCTCCAGATGCTTGCCCATGCGCGAGGCTTTGAAGGTGTGACGGCCGATGTCCGAGAACGGCGGATTCCACCAGTAGAAGGCCGCAAGGTCGGTCTTCTCGCGCCCCGGCGCATAGCTCTTGCCTAACGGATGCGTGGCGTCGAGAAACTGTGTCAGGCGATACCAGCCGACATTGCGGCCGCCATTCTCCGGGTCCTTCGAGAACGTCATCGCGTTGGTGATGTAGGCCGGGCCTTCCTTGCCGAACCAGACATGCGGAACCTGCGTGGAGATATCGACGTCCTTGCCCTTGATGATCACGTCCTTGCAGGGCGCCTTCGACTTGTCGATGATTTTCGGCGCGATCCAGCGCGACGGATTGCCGAGCACATCGGCGTGATGCAGCTTGGCTTCGCGCCAGTTGCGAAAACCGATGGTCATCGCGGTGCGTTCGCGCGTGCCGAAGGGATTGAACAGGATCGGTACGCCCTGGGTGTTGATGCCATCAACATTGTTGAGCATCAGCGCGGGGCCCTCTTTGGCGCAGAGGTAGGCCATCAGGGATTGCAGCTCGTTATCGCCGCGCCGGCCCTTGAAAGGCACATCGACGTGCTTCAGCTGACCGTCTTTTTCCAGCAGCGCGAGGTATTCGCGCATGTCCTTGAACGCCATGGCTTGATGCTCCTGAAAAGGTAGCGCAAGCCTAACCTGCAGGCGTTGAGGCCGCCAGAGAAGCCAAGGCGGGCCGTAGCGGCTGACCGATGCTAGGTCGCGGCAGCGGCTACCGGCTGTTGATCGGGCCGCGTGTGCCGGATGTCTTTGCCGTGGACCACGTAGACCACGTACTCGCACAGATTTTTGGCATGATCGCCGACCCGCTCGAGCGCACGGACCGTCCACATGTCGTCCAGCGCGCGCCGGATCATTTCCGGGTCTTCCATCATGTAGGTGACGCACTGGCGCTGGATCGCCTCGTACTCAGTGTCGATCGCGCGGTCCATGCGCATGACTTTCCATGCGGCGTCGGCGTCCAGGCGCTCGAATGCCGCCAGTGACTGATGCACCATCTGCTGCACCACGCGCGCCAGGTGCCGGATCTCGCGGAACTTGCCGCGCTGGCGGTCGTTGGGCGTCAGCTGGATGGCAACCAGCGCAATCTTCTTGCACTCATCGCCCATGCGCTCGACGTCACCGACCATCTTCAGCAGAGCTAACAACATGCGCAGGTCGCCGGCAGCCGGAGCGCGAGTTGCGAGCAGGGTCTGGCACTCGGCCATGATCTCGCGCTCCATGCGATTGACCTGATCGTCGCCCTGTACCACCCGCGCTGCCAGTGCGGCGTCCGCCGTCACCAGCGACTTGATCGAGTCCTGGAACTGCCGTTCCACGATCTGGGCCATTTGCAGCGCGTTCACCAGGACCCTCTCGAGGTCGGCGTTGAAACGCCTTGAGGTGTGCTGGGCCAGGTCTGCTCTTTC
>DAIQQI010000031.1:0-15933 GCA_036786925.1 Steroidobacteraceae bacterium | reverse complement strand
TTACAAGGCGCGTCAGGCGCTAAGGAACTTACGGCGTCGCGTAAATGCCAGCGCGATCAGGCCGAGGCCTAACAGCGCGATGGTGCCCGGCTCGGGAACGTTATTCCCACCGCCACCGACGCCGCCGCCGCCCGCCTGGATTTCACCGAACACGGACAAGCCGTACAGCTGGCCAGTGTTGGTGCTCCAGGATGCCAAGATATTGCCGGTCGCGAGATCGACACGCCGGATTTGCTGACCGCCCAACGTGCCGGTCCAGAAGGACGTACCATCAGGGTCCAGGTTCAACGCAAACAGGTCGCCTGCGCCGATTCCGGAATAGGTCTGCACCAACACGCCCGCCGAGTTCCAGCGATACACATTGCCATTATCGGACGCCGCGATTACACCGCCGTCCGCGAGGTACCGTTTGGCGAAAAGCCGGCTATAGGCGCCACTCGTAAACACGGTGTCGACCAAGGTCACCGTATTCAGTTGACGGATGGTGCTGCCCTCATTGCTGTACAGCAGCGTCACACCATCAGCCGCGAGGTCGATCCAGTCCGTGTTTTGAAGTGTGGTGAAGTTTCCAGTTACTGCACCGGATGAGTTCACCCGCCGGATCTGAGCCGCACCAGCCTGCCCGATAAAAGCGTTGCCGGCAGCATCGAACACAATCGACTCGGCCGCCGAAAGACCGGTTGCCCAATTCGCGGTAACGAGCGTGCCGTTGGTATTGAGCTGCGACACAGTGCTGGTGACGCCCGTCACGTAGAAGTTACCCGCAGCGTCAAACGTTGAACCGGTCGTGTACGTGCCCTGGCCCGTAAGAAGGGTCTGGACAAATGTACCGTCCGGGTTATAGACGTTGACCCGATCGGCGCCAACGGATGCGAAAACTTGCCCAACCACGTACGGCGCTGCCGACGCTGCGGCACAGCCGACAACGCCAAGCACACCGATTACCAGTCGAGCGAGAAATTTATTTGCCACCTTTAAACCCTCCATGCTTTTAACATAATTCTTAGTTCAAGAACTTACGGTTCTTGTGGAGTAAATAAAGCAACTACTATGCCAACTTAGAGAAGGTGAACGCTTTCAGAGAGTCAAGAATTCCGGGTGCAGGCTGGTCATTGTTTTTGTAAAGGATTCCGACACGGTCGCGGTGGAAATCTCGTTTTCTCGTTAGTGTTTGATGCATGCGCACAAACTCCCTGCTGACCCTGGTGCCGGCAATCTTTATATTGTTCGCTGCGGACGGAGCGTTTGCAGCAGCCGGCACACAAAGAACAAGTGCCAATGCGAGCGCCCCGACTCGACCCGCGATGCCGCACAAACCAACCGCGCCGGCGACGCCCGCATCGCCGCGCCAGCTGACCATCAGCATCGACTGGGGCGATGCGATGACCACGCGCGAGAGCGGCCTGTGGATCGGCTACCTGTTTGCACGCATGGATTTCATCGGCCGCAATGGCGGGCGCTACCACCGCGTGCCGGGCGTGATCATCCCGATTTTCGACGAGGAAGTGTTCGCGCGCGGCGAGGCGGCCAAGATCTATCGGAACCTGAAGCAGCAGAACAAGGCGATGGAGTCGTCTTACTTCAACGACCTCGAGAAAGTGGACGCGGCGGGCTTCATGCCCGAATACGTGTGGCGCTACCTGAAACGCAATGAGTGGTCGACGGCGCCGCCCGATCTGCGCACCGTTGAATTCGACCGCTGGTCGCGCGGTAACCTGGCCGGCAACCACGCGCCCGAGACCCGCGGCAACGTCGTCTTCTCGACCAGCGGCAGCTAACAGCGCGGGCTCAGCTTTCCCGCAGATATCCCCAGGTATGCAGGCGATCGTGGTCCTCGAACCAGCGCTCGCCAATGTCGTCGCGGTAATACATGTCGGGAATCATGATGTTCCTGATGCGTCCATAGGCCTGCGCCTGCGCCTGGCGCATGGTCGAGCCAAGCCCGCAGACGACTAACACGACGCCCGAGGTGCCGGCGACGTACCACTGGCCGTTGATCTGCTTGACGTCTTCGATATGCACTTCTTCCGGAATGCCCTTCTTGAAGAGGATCGCTGCATTTTTGGAAACCGACTGGAAAGTCGCCTCGTCGTCGAACGGAAACGGCGAGACGACAACGCGCACGCCAAGCTGAAAACCGCTCTTGACCCGGAATTTCGTCAGCGTGCCGGCGGCCAGGTCGTGCAGGAATTCGCCGATCGGCGTCAGCATGCCCTCCTGCTGGATCATGATGGTCGGGTAGCCGAAACGCGAGGTGAACTCGAGCGGGTAGATGCCCTGTCCGTTGACGATGCAGTTGAGATCGATGTAGCCGACGTACTTTTCCCGCGCCAGCAGCGCCTCGACTTTCTTCAGCGTCGAGTTGAAAAGTCTGTTAGGCCCGGACCAGAACATGCTGGTGCCCATCTCGCCGGTCGAGGGGCCAATGTTGCCCGGGAACAGCTTCTTGTTCTCAAAATTGACATTGAGCGGAAACGCGAATTCGTTGCCGTTGAAGAAGGCCCCGATCGCGACCTCAACACCAGTCACACGGCGCTGCAGCTGGAACAGTTTGATCTCGTCCGGAAAGGATTTCTTGTAAGCCTCCAGCACCCGCACGACGTCCTCGCCATCATCCTCGTCACCGACAAACAGCCGGCGCTTGACGTTGCCCGACTCGCCCGATGGCTTGATCACGTAGCGATCCGGATTGGCTTTGACAAACGCGATTGCCGTATCGAAGTTGTCGAACTGCTGGTACGGCAGGATGCCAACGCCGAGCTTGCGCAGTTCCTCCTGCCCGAAGGCGCGATCATCTTCGAGCCGGTCGGTGTAATCGCTGCCACCCACGACTTTCTTTCCCAGCGCGCGGAGTTTTTCGGCTTCTGCGCCCTGGCCCAGCGTGTCGTCGAACACGATGACGTCCGCCCAGTCGACATGCGGGCGCCACTCATCAACTTTCGGCACGAAGCCGTCGCCAATATCGCGCTCCTTTTCAGCACCGATGTAGTACTTGACCGCGTGGCCTTCCTTCGCGACCTGCCAGGCGATGTCGGTGATCAATCCTGCGAGCGAAACAAACAAAAAATTTTTCGGTTCCATGTGGGTTCTGACAGAGTGGTGAAGAAATCAGGAAAACCGTGTCGCGGCGGCCCAGGCGGCCGCCATGACTTTTTCGCGATAGCCGCTCATCGCGACCTGCGTCCGAGCTAACAGATCTGTTGGCGCATGGCGCGGCGAGCCGCTGTTGAACGGTGGCGACGGGTCGTACTCGAGCGTCAACTGGGCCATCTGCGCAACCTCGTCACCCCAGAGCCGGGCAATAATCTGCAGGCCGAAATCGATGCCCGCGGTGACGCCACCCCCGGTGACGCGATTGCGATCCCAGACCACGCGCTCGCTGACCGGAATCGCCTCCAGCAGCGGCAATGCCTCCATGGAACTCCAGTGCGTGGTCGCGCGGTAACCACGCAGCAGACCGGCGGCACCTAACACCAGCGCGCCGGTGCAGACCGAGGTGACGAACCTGGCGCCGGCGGCGACCTCGCGGATCCAGTCCAGGGTCGCGGTGTCGTCCATCAGATCAAGGTGTCCGGGGCCGCCCGGCACGCACAACAGATCGGCTTGGCGACACTGCGCCATGGTCTGGTCGGGCACCAGCGTCAGCCCGGTTGCGCTCCGGACCGGCTTCAGATCTTTCCAGACAGCAATTACTTCAACACCGCGCACGCGCTTGAAAACTTCGTGCGGGCCTGTCAGGTCGAGCTGCGTGAGGTTCGGAAACAGCAGCATGGCGACCTTGAACGGATCGCCGGGCTTGAGCATTGGCAAAGGGGCGGGTGGCATGCTCAAACTCCGGCCGGCGGCAGCAGCTGCCCGCGCGCGCGCATCTCCGCCAGCACCCTGCCTTGCAGCGCGACGTTCTGCGCTACGTCCGGCATCGGCGCGGCGGCAAAAGCATTCAAGGGCCAGGCCTGGGTTGCGGCATAAACGGGCGCATGCGCCTGCGGGCAGAGTTCGGTCAGGAAATTGAAGCGCATGCCGCTGCGGCGGCGACGCAGGGCCTCGATGTCGATCGGCGCGGTGATCAGGCACTCCTCGGTGCCGGTGGTGCGGTTGAGCGTGCGCGCATGGAAGTCGAGGATCTGCGATTCGCCATGGCACACCATCGGCGGCAGGTCCGAATCGATGTTAGGCCCGGAATTAGCCATCGCGAGATAACAGACATTCTCCCAGGCGCGCGCCTTGCGCACCGCGGTCCAGCCACCGCCGCCTTCGTCGTAGTGCTCCGGGCCGCGCGCCTCGCTGGTGATATGCAGCAGGACTTCGGCGCCACGCATGGCAAGACAACGCGTCACTTCCGGGAAGTGGATGTCATAGCAAACCAGCGCGCCCAGGCGGCCTAACGGCGTGTCGAGCACCGGAAACAGCGACTCGGGACCGCCAAACAGCTGGCAGTAGTCGTTGTAGACATCGAGCGGCGTGGTCTTGCCGGTGATTGAATAAAGCTTGCGATACGTCAGCGCGATCTCGCCGCGCGGATCGATGATGAATGCGGTATTGAAATACCGCCCCGGAAACTGCGGTATTTTTTCGTACGCCATGCCGGCGATGTAGGCACCCTTGTCGCGCGCGGTGCGCTGCAGCGGCTCGATTTCCGGACCAGGCAGCGTAATCGCGGCCTCTACCCAGGCGGCCGTCGGCACGCCGAGCTCGAAACCGTGGATGCAGAATTCGGGCAGCACAAACAGCTTGCTGCGGAAGGTGTTAGCTCCGCGGCGCACGAGATCGCACAGGTGCTCGACGTTCTCCTCGAGCGCATCGCGCCGCACGACGCCGTTAGCGCGCACCACCGGCCGGACCCGTGCCTGCACCACGGTGAGGTTGTATACGTCAACCATCGCCCTCTCCCCACTGCGTTCGTTCAATTTCTGGCACGATCTATAGTGTGACCCAGGCACAAAACGCAAGCACGACGGATCGCAGTGGCTGGGCCATGGTGGTGGTACTGACGCTCGCCTACGTGCTGAGTTTCATCGACCGGCAGATCCTCACGCTGCTGGTCGAGCCGATCCGCAAGGACCTGGGCCTGACGGATTTCCAGATGAGCCTGGTCGGCTCGCCGGCCTTCGCCATCTGTTTCCTGAGTTTCGGGCTGTATTTCGGCTGGCTGGCCGATCGCATGCGGCGCACCCGCCTGATCATTTTCGGCATAGCGGTGTGGTGCGTGATGACGGCCGCCTGCGCGTTCGCCAGCTCCGCCGTGGAACTGTTTTTCGCCCGCATGGGTGTCGGCCTGGGCGAAGCAGTGCTGACGCCCTGCGCCCTGTCGCTGATTTCGGATTCCTTTCGCCGCGAGCAGGTCGGCAAGCCGATCGGCGTGTATTCCATGGGCGTCTCCATGGGCGGCAGCCTCGCCTTCCTGGTCGGCGGCCTCGCGATCAACTGGCTGGAACAAGCCGGCCACGATCCCTTTCAATCCCTGGGCGTGACGATTCCGTGGCGCGAGACTTTCCTGCTGGTCGGCGCGCCCGGCCTGCTGCTGATTCCGCTGATGTGGCTGCTGCGCGAGCCGCCGCGCCGCGAGTTGTTAGCTTCGGCGTCGGCCAAACCGTCGATCGGCGAGGTCTGGCGCTACATGGGCAAACTCCCGGCAGTCTTTGTGCCGCTGTTCCTGGGGAAGGTTGTCGTCAATTTCGTCGCCTATTCGCACTTCTGGATCGTGCCGCTGTTCGACCGGACCTGGAACATGCCGCGCAAGACCTTCGCACCGCTGTGGGGCGTCATGCTGCTGCTGTGCGGGCTGACCGGCGTCAATCTCGGTGGCTGGCTCGCCGACCGCTGGTACAAGGCCGGCATGCATGATGCCGCGATGCGCATCGTGTGGCTGTCGCTGCTCGTCATCGTCCCGCTGCATGCGCTGGCGCCGCTGATGCCGGGCAGCACGCTCGCGCTGCTTCTGTTCATACCGACGCTGATCGCCGCGGGCGCCGCAAGCTCCGCCGCATCCATCGCGACCATGCTCGTGACGCCGAACCAGTATCGCGGCCAGATGACTTCGCTGTCGTTGCTGATCGCGAGCGGCACCGGCCAGTTTCTCGCGCCGACCAGCGTTGCTGCGCTCACGGACTTCGTTTTCAGGGAGCCGGCCGCGCTGCGCTACAGCCTGTCGATTGCGGTGTTGATCGTCAGCGCGCTGGGTCTATCAGTTGTCTGGGCGGGACTGAAACATTATCGCAAGGGTCTCGCCGATCTCGAGGCGCAGGTCACACGTTAGCCTGGCTGTCCGGCGCGCCGTTGCCCCAACCGCGCAGCAGCTCCACGACGTGATGGCGGTAACTGCGCCCGGACTCCACCTGCTTGCCGCTTTGCAGCGTCAGCACGAAATCGCCATTGCCGCTCGGAACGATTTCGCGGATCGCGCGCAGATTCACGACCCGGGACCGGTGTATGCGCAGGAACAGCCCCGGATCCAGCCACTCTTCGGCATCGAGGATGCGGCGTCGCAGGATGAACTGCTCGCTGGCGCGGGTTTGCACGACGATGTAATTGCCCGCCGCTTCCACCAGCTCGATTTCGCCCACGTGCAGCATCTTGTGGCGGCCGTTCTGCTCGACCGCGATCACCTGCCGCCTGATGGCCTCGCGCGAAAAATCGCGCAGGGCGGTTTCCAGCGTCGCGCGCCAGCGTGCCAGCGCACCGGAATCGCGCGTGGCCAGCCGCTCCCGCAGCCGCTCGATCGTGGCCCGGAAACGTTCGCGGCTGAAAGGTTTCAGCAGAAAATCGACGGCGTTCAGTTCGAACGCCTCAACGGCATAGCGATCGTAGGCGGTCACAAACACGGTCATCGGCATCGCGGCCGGCCCGACCTGGCGCGCGACCTCAATACCGGAGACCTGGCGCATCTGGATGTCGAGAAAAACCAGTTCCGGCATCAGCTCGCGAATGCGCGTAATGGCTTCATCGCCACGATCGCACTCGCCGACGACTTCGATATCGGTCAGCTCGGCGCAGAATCGCCGCAGGGTCTCGCGCGCGGGTGCTTCGTCATCGACTATCAGCACTTTCATGAATCATTACCCTCCAGAGCATGGCTCGGAAACGTCAGCAACACCTGGAATCGTCCATCGGCGCCCGTCTTAGCGACCACCGTTGCCGCCGGGCCTAACAACGTGGCGAGGCGCTCGCGCGTCATCGACAGGCCCAGCCCCAGCTGGATCTTGCCGTTGCCAGATCCCGACACGGTGTTAGCCAGTGCGATCGACAGCCCATTGCTGCCTGGCGCAATCACTGCAGGCTTGATGGTGAGTTCGATGTCAACCGAGTCTTCGTCGCCGCCCAGGCCATGACGCACCGCATTTTCCAGCAGCGGCTGCAATATGAAACACGGCAGCCGCCACGATGAAACCTCGGGGGCAAGGTTGACGACAAAGCGCAGCCGATCACCAAAGCGCGCGCGCTGGATGTCCATGTAGGCGGCGACCGCCTCTAGTTCATGCGACACGGTGACAAATTCCTGCCGCCGGTCGATCAGCGACTGGCGCAGCAGGTCGCTCAGCTTGACGACGACATTGCGCACTTCGCGCGGATTCTGCTCGGAGAGATTCGCGACCATGTTGAGCGTGTTGAAGAGAAAGTGCGGATCGAATTGTGCGCGCAGTACCTCGAGCCGCGCATCGCGCCAGGCGGATTCGGCGCGCTCGCGCCGCGCGGACTCGGCGCGCAACTCACGGTAGATCTGTGCGCCGGCCATCAGCGCCAGGCTGCATACATAGCTGACCGCGAACTCGGCATTGGCCACGGTCCAGCGCCAGGCGAAGGACCCGAAATCATTCATGACCGAGTCGCGAAAACCCCACGCCACCTTGTCCAGGCCCATGGGCAGCCAGGCAAAGAACAGCAGCAGCGGCCGTGCCAGAAAACTCAACAGCAGCGCGCCGCCCATGGCTAACAACACCTGCTGCAGGCGCCGGCCCGGCGCGAATCCCAGATACAGGTGCGCACGGTAGAGCGGCAGGGCGACCAGCAACAGCACCAGGTGCTGCGCGAGCCGCGCACCCAGCGGCGCCACTTCCGTGAGCACGCCACCCTGTTGCCACATCTGCAGCGCGAGATTGCGCGACACGGCCGCGTAGATCCAGAACGGCAGGGCCACCATCAGGATCAGCGGCCACGGATTCTGCGTGGCCTGCCCGGAGTTGTCGTTAGCCATCAGCATGTGGGCCCGACGATACCCCGTTGCGGCGCCGTTGGGCAGTGTTAGAAGGGGCCGGTTTGTGCAGGCCGCAACGCGCGGTTGCGAGCGGCAATCAGGGGTCCGGGGCGACCCGGCAATTCATGATGCCCCGGTTGGCGCCAGTGAACAGATTCTGGAGCGCCAGCGGCATCTGTTCCAGGCCGTCGAGCACCTGCTCGCAATTCTGCAGCCGGCCGCCGCGGTACCAGGCTTTCAGTTCGCGCTCGGCCTCCGGGTAGCGGCTCCAGTAATCGAACACCACGAAGCCCTGCATGCTGGCGCGCTTGTAGAGCAACTGGCGGTAGTTGGCCGGGCCGGACAGCTGCGCGGCCGAATAGTCGGTGGAAATCCAGCCGCAGATCACCACCCGCGCGCCCGGCGCGAGATGCATCAGACCCTGGTCCAGGATCTGCCCGCCGACGTTGTCGAAGAAGATGTCGACGCCGCGCGGAAACAGTTCGCGCAGCCGCGCGTCGACATCGTCGCCGCGGTAATTGATTGCCGCATCGAAACCTAACACGTCGGTGAGCCAGCGGCACTTGTCGGCGGTGCCCGCGATCCCGACCACCCGGGTCGCGCCGCGTATCCGCGCGATCTGCCCTGCGACCGATCCCACGCCACCCGCGGCGGCCGAGATCAGCACGGTCTCGCCGGCGCGCAGCCGCGCGACGTCGAACAGACCGAACCAGGCGGTGACGCCGGCGTTGCCGACGATGCCGAGTTCCGTGGTCAGCGGCCGTGCCGGATCGAGCACTTTCTTGCCACTGAACACGAAGTCGTCAGCGCGCGGCCGCTGGATGCTGTAGTCCTGCCAACCTAACATGCCGACAAAAATATCGCCGGCCGCGAAGTCCGGATGGCGCGAACGCTCAACCACGCCAACGCCGCGGCCGCGCATGACGTCGCCCAGGCTGACGCCGGGAAGAAATCCGGACTTGCCCTTGCCGCCGACCGTCAGATAACCGCGTTGCGCGGGTCCCGCGGAAAGACACAGCGTCCGTACCAGGATCTCGCCGTCGCCCGGTTCGGGGATTGCCGTGTCGGTCCAGTCGAAGTGTTGCGCGCAGACCAGTTCACCCGGCACCAGATGTTGCCGCACGCGCCAGCAACGATTGCGAGTGCCGGACTGCAGGCTCAGTCCTGGCTGACAGCCGTGGCCGGAATGCGGCGCAGTTCCTTGAACACGTCGTCGACCAGGCGATCCCGCTCCTGCTTGAGGCGCGCGGCAAGTTCCGCCGACGGTTGCCAGCGATCGGCCGCGCCCGCCGGTAACACTCCCGCCTCGGTCAGACGTGCTTCGAGGGACATGCGGCGCTCGCGCTCCACCCACATCTGGGCTGTCAGCTCGACCACCATGCGCACCGTCGCATCGAGCAGCGGGTCGCGTAGGTAGATCGGGTCGGGGCCGATGATCGGCGTGCCACCCTCCGGCGTCTGGGGCGCCGATGCGACCTCAGACACGGGTGGCGAACCAGTGCTTCACATAGCCGGCGCCGCCGGAGCGCTGCGCCATCACGTCGGCATCGGCGCTAAAACCGTTGTTAGCTAACACGGCATCCAGATTGCAGTCGCAGAAGTCCTGCGAATACGGCTCGCCGTTATGACGCGCGTCGAACCAGCGATGGTAGAGCTGGTACGGCGACTTGATCGCGGACTCGGTGAAGTCAAAGACGATGAAGCGGCCGCCGGGGCGGGTAATGCGCGCGGCTTCGCGCACCGTCTCGTGAATGATGCGCAGTGGCAGCTCATGGAACACGATAAAGGCGAAGGTGATGTCGAAGTGCGCATCGGGAAACCCGGTCTTCTCGACCAGGCGCTGCGCGAAGGTGACATCGAGCCCCGCCATCGCGGCGCGACGATGCGCGACGCGCAGCATTGGCGCCGCGTAGTCGATGCCGATCACCTCGGCCTGCGGGTAGCGGCGCTTGAAGGCCGTGCTGCTCTGGCCCACCGAGCAGGCCATATCTAACACGCGACGCACCTTGCCATCGGCAGGCGGCGGCGCACGACCAACCAGCGCGCCGTGCAGCTCGTCCTGGTCATTACCGCCGCGGAAGAAAACCTTGGTGCCGTAGTGATAGAGAAATCCCGACAACGCGTCGTGGTAATAGCCACCGGGCTGCAGGTGAAACTCGACATTAGCGTAATCCGGCACCTTGAAGGCCGGGTCCAGCAGCAGCTTTCCCGGGCCCTGGTTGTCCCATCGGGCCAGCTCCGCTTCGAGTTCCTTGCGCCGGTCGCTGTAGGACCGCGCGAGGCGATGCCATTTCATCTCCTGCTGGGTTCGCACCAGGCGGTCGCGCATCTGGGTCAGCGGAAAGCGCTGCAGGTAGGCGCGCAGCTCCTCGAGGTCAGTCCAGGCCTGGCCGCGCCGCCCGGCCTCGGCGCGCGCCTGTGCGTCCAGGCGGTCCTCAAAATCGGCGCCCTTGCCGAGGATGTACTCGCGAAAACCCTCGACAAAATCCAGATAGGCGGCATCGTCGCGCCGGGCGAGGTCCGGCAAAACGGCCGTCGTTGCAGTTGGTGACATAGTGGCGGTAGGGTCGTCGCCCGGCCCGCCCGGGTCAAGACATACCCCTAAACACACGCCTTGGTTGCCGCCCTGAGGTCGCCGAAGTACCCTTCGCCGTCGCGGTTCACCGCTGCTCAGTCTGGATACCCAATGGACCTGTTCGAACTCCTGAAATCGCAAGTATCGGAATCCGCCCTCGGCGCCCTGGCAAACTCGCTTGGCGAGACCCCCAGCGCCACCCGCAAGGCCGTCATTGGCGGTGCGGTTCCCGCCGTGGTGGCGGGCCTGGTACAGAATTTCAGCCAGGAATCGGGGGCCGGCAAGCTGCTGGAAATGCTCCAGGCTGGCCGGTATGACGGCTCGCTGTTCGACAACCTGGGCGGTGCGCTCGGTGCCGGCGCGCAGTCCGACACGCTGATCAACCTCGGCAAGGGCCTGCTCGGCAATCTGCTCGGCGACAAGGCCGGCCCCGTCACCGACCTGTTAGCCAGCTTCGCCGGCGTGCGCCGCAGTTCAGCCGGCAGCCTGCTCAGCATCGCCGCGCCGCTCGTGTTAGGCGCCATCGGCAAGCTCGGGAGTTCCGCTCCGGGCGGCCTCAATGTCGCCAGCGTCGGCGCCATCCTCGCGGCGGCCAAAGCGGGCCTCGCGAGCGAAGCGCCGCCCGGACTGGCCGCGGCGTTAGGTGTCGCGGATCTGGCAGGCCTTGGCGCCGCCACGAGCGAGCGCAAGGGCGCGATCTATCCGTGGCTGCTGGTGCCGATCGCAGCCATGGCGCTGTTTCTCGTGCTGCGCAGCTGCTCGCAGCGCCCCGCGGAAGCGATCCCGGCCTCGCAAGGCCAGGTCGTCGCGCCGATCCCGCCCGCTGCCGCGCCGGCCGAAGCAGCGGCCCCGGCGGCGGCGCCAGCGGCAGAAACAGCTACGCCGGCTGCCGAAGTGACCGCGCCCGCCACGGAACCAGCGAAATAATCAGACCGGCTGGGTAACCGGGTTGTAGGAAAACAGGCCCAGGCCCTCGTCCGCCGGCTTGTTGTTGGTGCGCTGCGCGTAGCTGTCCGTGTCCTTGGCGTGGAACTGCTTGCCGGCCTTGCGGGATTCGTGCACCACGAAGGCGGCGCGTTCCAGGCGCGCTTTTTCATAGCGGCGCAGCGCTTCATCGACGGTGCTGGATGCGGTCAGTGCGCGGGCCAGCACCACCGCGTCTTCGATCGCCAGTACCGCGCCATGGCCGAGAAACGGCAGCACCGGATGCGCTGCGTCGCCTAACAATGTAATGCGCCCCTGGCTCCAGGACTTGAGCGGCTCGCGGTCGAAGAGCCCCCACTTGAACAGGTTCTGCGGCGGCGTTTCCGCCATGAAGCGCAGCACCGCCGGATGCCAGCCCTGGAACTCGGCTAACAACTCTTCGACTGACGAGCGGATCGACCAGCCTTCCTCGGTCCAGGCCGGGCGCTCGGCGAATGCGACAAAATTCAGCAGTTCCCAGTTGCGCACCGGATAGCGGTTCACCAGGTGTCCCGGGCCGACGAAAATGCCGGACGGCGGATCCAGTATTTCCTGCGGCACCTTGCCCATCGGCACCAGTCCGCGCCAGGCGATATAGCCCGTGTATGACACTTCCTGCAGGCCAAAGATCGCCTGCCGCACCAGCGAACGCGAGCCATCGGCGCCGATCACCAGGTCCGCGGAAATGGTCGTGCCATCCTCGAAGGTCGCGCTCGCGTTGTTAGCTGTCTGGGAAACGGAGACGCATTTCTTGTTGAGAAGGATGGCGTCCGGCGCCAGCGCCCGGACTTCGGCCGCCAGCGCATCGTGCAGGTCAGCGCGGTGGATCAGGTAATAGCGTTCGCCATATTTTTCCAGCAGTGACTTGCCGCGATTGATCCAGACCATCGGCTGCGCAGTCTGGTAGTGCCGCACGCATTGGTCTTCGGGGTGATAGGCCTTGGTCTGCAGCGTATCGCGCAAACCCAGCGCATTCAGGCCATGCACGGCCGTGGGGCTGAGGGAAATGCCCGCACCGACCTCGCCCAGCGCCGGCGCCTGCTCGCAGACCCTAACAGAGAAGCCGACGCGCAACAGCGCCAGGGTCGCTGTCAGGCCGCCGATGCCTGCGCCGACGATTACCACCGATCCCTGCACTGAACCCGCACCCGCTCCGCCTGACCCGATTTGTCAGGCTGCATTTCGCCCTGATGCAGCCGCCGTGGAAAGGAACTACGGCGCCCCGGTCCGTGTCGCGGACATTACCCGCGCAGTGGTCGCGCGACTACGTTGTCAGGCAGCACTGCTAAGATGCGCGCCCCATGCCCAAAAGCCCGCCCAAAGTCGGTTTCGTCAGTCTCGGCTGCCCCAAGGCGCTGGTCGATTCCGAGCGCATCCTTACCCAGCTGCGAGCCGAGGGTTATGCCGTCGTGCCGACCTATGAGGCGGCCGATTTGGTCGTGGTAAACACCTGCGGGTTCATCGACGCGGCCGTCGATGAGTCGTTAGATGCCATCGGCGAGGCGCTGGCTCGCAATGGCAAGGTGATCGTTACCGGCTGCCTGGGCGCGCGGCCCGAGCGCATCCTGGAGCGGCATCCCAGGGTCCTCAAGGTCACCGGCCCGCAGGCCTATGCCGATGTGTTAGGCGCGGTGCATGAACACCTGCCGCCGGTGCACGATCCCTTCCTCGACCTGCTGCCGCCACAGGGCGTAAAGCTGACACCAGGGCATTATGCGTACCTGAAGATCTCCGAGGGCTGCAACAACAAGTGCAGCTTCTGCATCATCCCCGACATGCGCGGCAGGCTTGTCAGCCGCCGTATCGACGAGGTGCTGCGCGAGGGCGAGCGCCTGGCGCAAGCCGGCGTCAGGGAACTGCTGGTGATATCGCAGGACACCAGCGCCTATGGCGCCGACATCAGGTACGCGGGCGGCCGCTGGCGCGATCAGGACTACGAGACGCGCTTTCTCGACCTCGCACGCGGCCTGGGCGAACTCGGCATCTGGGTCCGCATGCATTACGTCTACCCGTATCCGCACGTCGACAAGGTCGTGCCGCTGATGGCGGAAGGAAAAGTCCTGCCCTACCTAGATGTACCGTTCCAGCATGGCAGCCCGAGCGTGCTCAAGCGCATGCGCCGGCCCGCCGCCGCCGTGAATACCCTCGAACGCATCCGGCGCTGGCGCCAGGACTGCCCTGAAATCACGCTGCGCAGCACGTTCATCGTCGGCTTCCCGGGCGAGACCGAAGCCGAATTCGCCGAGTTGTTAGCATGGATGGAAGAGGCGCAACTCGATCGGGTCGGTTGTTTCGAGTACTCGCCGGTCGAAGGCGCTACTGCTAACAAACTCGCGGACCACGTGCCGCCGCAGGTGCAGCAGGAGCGCCATGCGCGCTTCATGGAAACCGCCGCACGCATCAGCGCCGCGCGGCTGCGTGCCAGGATCGGCCGCGAAGTCGAAGTGCTGATCGACGAAGTAACCGAAAAGTCGGCCACCGGCCGCAGCGCCGCCGAAGCGCCGGAAGTCGACGGGGTTATCCGAATTGCATCGAAGAAAGGCGGCAAGGCCTTGCCGCTCAAGGCCGGAGAATTTGCCAGGGTTCGCATTACGGGTTCGGATGAACACGATTTGCGGGCGGAACCCGTCAGCAGAGGCACATGAGACACCCCCGAGTTCCCAGGGCCTTATTTGGAGGCTGACAAGCAGCCTCGGCTCGGGAAAACGGGGGTGCCGATACTTTGTCGGCCCGCCGGGAAGAAATTTGATGCCGCAGGCGTGAGGCAGGCCGCAGTACTCGCGCTGCGCGATGAACCGCTCGACCACGCAGGGCTTCGGTAGTAGTTTTGACTAGTGGTTTGCCTGACTCGCAGCTAACGGTGGGGGACATGCTCAGCAATCGCATTATTCCTGTGGCGCTGATGCTGCTCGCGGTTACGGCTGCACCGGCGGACACTGATGCTGCCGTCAGCGCTGCAAGTTTTCCGGCCTGGGCCTACGCGTGGGATCCGCAGTTCAAGCCGCAGCCCGCGACCGACGTACCGCGGCGCGTCCCGGGCAGTACCGCCGCTTTTTCCGTTGCACAGGCGCGCGATCTTTTCTTCTCGCCGGACTGGCATCCGGACAGCCATCCGGTCATGCCGGCGGTCGTGGCGCGCGGCCGGAAACCCAGCGTCCGGGCCTGCGGCTGCTGTCATCGCGCGGAAGGAACCGGCGGCCCGGAGAACGCGAGCCTCGCGGGTTTGTCGGCCGCCTACATCGTGCAGCAGATGGCGGACTTCAAGAGCGGCGCCAGGAAATATTCTGGACCGCCGCGAGCGCCGGTGGTCCTGATGATCGAGGCCGCAAAGGCCGCCACCGACGCTGAAGTAAAGGCTGCCGCCGCGTATTTTTCCGCGTTGCAGCTCAAACCTAACATCAGCATCATCGAGAGCAGGACGGTGCCGCGGAGCTATATTGCGGGCAATTTTCATGCGCCTTCGAAGAGCGGCGGAACTGAACTCCTCGGCCAACGCATCATCGAAATGCCGGTTGATGTCGAGCAGTTCGAACTGCGGGACTCGCGCGCTCAATTCCGCGCCTTTGTGCCGGTCGGCAGCGTCGCGCGGGGAGCAAGCCTCGTCAAGTCGGGAGGAGCAGGCAATGCTCTGCCTTGCGCGGGTTGTCATGGCGCGAACTTGCGCGGGTTCGGTGCGGCCCCCGGCATCGCCGGCCGCTCGCCGAGTTACATCGTGCGCCAGCTGTACGATTACCAGCATGGCGCACGTACCGGCGCGGGCAGTGCGCTGATGCGACCGGTTGTTGCAAGATTCACCGAATCGGACATGATCGCCGTAGCAGCTTATCTCGGCTCGCTGCGTGGCAGCAAGGACCAGAAATGATTGATCAGATTCAAGCGGCTGCCACCAGACGTATCAGCACCTGCATCGTGGGCGCTGTTGTTAGCTTGTCCGGGCCGGCGATCGGCAGCGCAGCCGATGCCGCTGCGCTGCGCACCACCGCCGAAAGTACCGGGTTTGAAACCACGGGCCGTTACGCGGAAGTGGATGAGCTTTGCCACAGCTACGCGCGCGCCTTTCCACGCCAGGTCCGCTGCTTTGCGTTCGGTACCACGCCCGAGGGCCGGACGATGTGGGCGCTGGCCGCATCGACCGACGGCACGCTGCAACCGGCGGCGACGCGCGCAAGGAATCGGCCGGTGTTTCTGTTCCAGGGCGGCATCC
>DAIQQI010000030.1:0-16216 GCA_036786925.1 Steroidobacteraceae bacterium | reverse complement strand
TTGCGCCGCCGCTCGGCGCAGGTTCGCAATGCCAGCACCGCTTTCCCGGGCTCGATGCAACCCAGAGCGGGCAATTGCTGTCGATCAGTTTTCTGGTGCTGAACGCGGTCGCGGCGCTGGCGCCCACCACGCTGCTCGGGCCGTTGTCGTTGAAATTCGGCCAGGTGCGGGTGCATGCGACCTGTTTGTTTGTGATGGCCGCCGGCTATGCCGGTGTGTATCTGCTGGGTTTCTCGCCGCTCGCGATATACACCTGCATGGCTTTCATGGGCATCGGCTGGGCTGCGATCGTCAGCCTGCCATTCGCCATCATGTCCGCGCACGTCGATCCGGCGCGCATCGGGCTCTACATGGGCGTGTTCAACCTGTCGGTCGTGTTGCCGCAGCTGGTTGTCAGCCTCGGGGTCGGATCCCTGATCAGCAGTGTTGCCGACAAGGGCATGGTGTTCCTGATTGGCGCGATTACCGTCGGCCTGTCGGCCTGCGGCTGGCTGCTGGTGCGCAATACCACGGCCGAGCCGACTGCGGCCGGCGCTGCGCCGGCGGCGTCACACTGAGCGCGCCAGGAAACGCACTTCGTACGCGCCGAGCGTGACGCGCTCCCCGGCCGCAATCGGCTGCTTGTTAGCTCCGGGCAGCGGCTGCCAGCGAGTCCCGGTGCACTCCTGCCATACGGCCGGCTCGCCGCCGAAATTGAACAGGCACAACACCGTGTCATCAGCTGCGGTGCGCAGCAGCGCGAGCACCGACTCCGGTGCGGCGAGGAAACTCATATCGCCAAACTGCAGGGCCGCATGCTGGCGCCGTAACGCCAGCACCTGCCGCGTCCACGCCAGCACCGAATCACTGTCAGCCGCCTGCGTATCGACCGCGAGCGCAAGGTGCTGCGGATCCACCGGCAGCCAGGGCTCGACCGTGGAGAAGCCCGCATGGGCGGCGCTCGCCGACCACGGCATCGGCGTGCGCGCACCGTCGCGACCTAACGTCAGCGGCCAGTTGGCGATCGCTTCGGGATCCTGCAGGCGCTCGAACGGCACGTGCGCCTGCGGCAGCCCGAGTTCCTCGCCCTGATACAGGCAGATCGAACCCCGCAGCGACAGCAGCAGCGCCACCAGCAGCTTCGCGTGCAGCGCCTGGTACTCGGAACCGCCCCAGCGCGTCGCGACCCGCGGCGCATCGTGATTGCTGAAAACCCAGGTCGGCCAGCCGCTGCCGTTCAAGCGATCCCAGTCCTCGATGGACTTGCGGACGAAAGCCGGCGACGGCGCATCGGCCAGCAGAAACAGGAAGCTGTAGGCCGTGTGCAGGCCGCCGCCGTCGAGGTACTGCGTCAGGCTGCGCGTCGCGGCATCGGGCCCGCCGATTTCGCCGATCGCGAATCGCTCCGGGTAGCTGTCGAGCAGCGCGCGCAGCCGCGCCAGGAATTGCAGCGTCTCCGGGCGATCGGAGTTGTACAGCAGGTGCTGGAAATCCACGGGCCGCGCACGTGCTCCGCCCTGCCGCGGCGGATTGTCGCGCAGCAGCAGATCGTGTGTCAGGTGTGAGATCGCATCGACGCGGAAGCCGTCGACGCCGCGATCGAGCCAGAAGCGCGCGACATCGAGCAATGCATCCTGCACCGCCGGGTTGTGCACGTTGAGATCCGGCTGCTCGATGAGAAAATTGTGCAGGTAGTACTGGCCGCGTCGCGCATCCCAGGTCCACGCGGGCCCGGTGAACAGCGACTGCCAGTTGTTAGGCGGCGAACCATCGGGCCGCGGATCCGCCCAGACGTACCAGTTGGCATGCGGCCCGGTGCGCGAGCCGCGGCTTTCCTGGAACCAGGGATGGCGGTCCGAGGTATGCGAGTAGACCTGGTCGATGACCACGCGCAGCCCCAGCCGATGCGCCTTCGCGACGACGCGGTCGAAATCGGCCAGCGTGCCGAACACCGGATCGACGCCGCAGAAATCAGCGACGTCGTAACCGAAGTCCCTCATCGGCGATGGAAAGAACGGCGATATCCAGATCGCATCGACGCCCAGGCCGGCGATGTAATCGAGCCGCTGCAGCAGGCCCGGCAGGTCGCCGACGCCGTCCGCATTCGAGTCGGAAAAACTGCGCGGGTAGACCTGGTAGACAACCGCGCCGCGCCACCAGTCTTTCACTCGCGACCTCGCGACCAGCTAACAAGCGCAGCCACCGCGAGAAACCCGCCGGCCAGCAACATCACGCCGGCGGGATCACCGGGCCATACGCGCCGGACAATGCTGCCCATGACGCCGGAAACCGCCAGCTGCGGAATCACGATGAAGAAATTAAACAGCCCCATGTAGATGCCGAGCTTTTCGTACGGCAACGCGCCGCACAGCAACGCGTACGGCACGGTCAGCACTGACGCCCAGGCCATGCCGATGCCAACCATCGCGAACAGCAGGACGTGCGGATCCCGCACCAGGTAGAACGACGCGAGGCCCGCTGCGCCGGCGCACAGATTGAGCGCATGCAGCCGGTGCCGGCCGAATCTCTCGCCCAGAGCCGGCAACGCGAATGCATAGACCGCGGACACCGCGTTATAGACCGCAAACAGGATTCCGACCCAGTCGCCGGCCTGGTTGTAGGCGGCCGAGGCGGTGTCGGTGGCGCCGAAGTGGTGCTGCGCAACCACCGGCGTCGCATAGATCCACATCACGAACAAACCGCTCCACGAGAAGAACTGGATGATTGCCAGGCGGCGCATTTCCTGCGGCATGGCGGCAAGATCCGCCAGCGTCTCGCCGATCGGGTTGACGGCGCGGCCTGCCGCAGCTAACAAGACCTGGACGAGATGCACGAGACCGAAGGCGGCCACGCAGGCGCCCAGCAGCTTGATGCCGTTGTCGAAGCCGAAACGAAACGCGGCGAACAGCAGCACTGCGCCAACGACGGTCCAGAGCACCGCGGAGCGCAGCGACTGCGCCGGCGGCGGCACCGTGGCAACCGCCGCGTCGATGCGCTCGCGCTGTGCCAGCGGCGCAAAACTGCGCAGTTCCGCCGGTGTGTATTCGCGCGTCGACAGCACGGTCCAAAGCACTGAAACGGTGAGCGCCGCAGCGCCCAGGTAGAAGGCCAGCTTCACGCCGTCCGGCACGATGCCTTCCGCGGCCACACCGGCGATGCCGAACACGTTAGTCAGCACGAACGGTGCGGCGGACGCGAGCAGCGCGCCGAAACCGATGAAGATCGCCTGCGCGGCGTAACCCGCGGTGCGCTGCGCCTCCGGCAGCATGTCGCCGACGAAGGCGCGAAACGGTTCCATCGACACATTGATCGCGACATCGAGCAGCCAGAAGCAGACCACCGCGAACCACAGCACACTGGCATTTGGCAGCGCGACCAGCGCGAAACTGCTCGCGAGCGCGCCGGCGACGAAATACGGGCGCCGGCGGCCGAAGCGATTCCAGGTGCGGTCGCTGAGATAGCCGACGATCGGCTGCACGATGAGGCCGGTCAGCGGACCCGCGACCCACAGGATCGGCAGCGAATCCACCGACGCGCCAAGCGTCTGAAAGATGCGGCTAACATTGGCGGCCTGCAGCGCGAACGCCACCTGGATGCCGAAAAAGCCGAACGACATGCTGGCGATGCGCGCGGCATTCATGCGTGGCTTGGGCGTCACGCCGATGTCCATCACAGCTGCCATAACAGTCGCCCCTGAGCCGAAAAGGTGCGCAGTATGAACACGACCCGCGTTGCAAAGCCATAGCCGGCTTGACCCAAGGTCACGCAATACGGTGTACTTGATCGCAAAGCGCACGCTGATACGCGGTGCGCGAGGGACAATTTAACGTGCGCGTTACGACACTTATTAGACTGTGCGCGACACTCGCGCTGGCGGCATCCGGCAACGCGTATTCGCAGCGCATCGAGCGCATCGATCCGCCCTCGTGGTGGATTGGTTTTGACAGCTCCGAAGTCGAGCTGCTGGTGCATGGCAAAGGTGTTGCGGATCTCACGCCCGAGATTCGTTATGCCGGCGTCGCGCTGCGCAGCAGCACGCGCCTCGCGAGTCCTAACTACTTGTTTTTGAAACTCGATGTTAGCTCCAGCGCCCAGCCGGGCCGGGTGCCGATTACGCTGCGGCGCAACGGTCGCGCCGTCGCCACTTACGACTATCCGCTGCTGGCGCGCGCTGCCGGATCGCGCACGCGCCAGGGGTTCAATTCCGCCGACGCGATCTACCTGATCACGCCGGATCGCTTTGCTAACGGCGACAGCGCGAACGATCGCGTCGCCGGCAGCCTGGACCGCGTTGACCGCACCGCGGGCGGCGCGCGACATGGCGGCGATCTCGAAGGCGTGCGCCGCGCTTTGCCATATATCGCCGGGCTCGGCTTCACGCAGATCTGGCTGAACCCCGTGCTCGAGAATGCGCAACCGGCCTACAGCTATCACGGCTACGCGATCACCGATGCTTACAAAGTCGACCCGCGTTACGGCAGCAACGAACAGCTGCGCGCGCTGTCGATGGAAGCACGACAAAAGGGTATCGGCCTGATCAGCGATGTCGTCACCAATCACATCGGCGCTCGCCACTGGTGGATGAGTGACCTGCCATCGCCGGACTGGATCAACGTCGCGGACAGCAAGCGTTTCACCAATCACATGCACACCACGGTGCAGGATCCGTACGCCGCGCCCGCCGACCGCCTCGGCTACACCAGCGGCTGGTTCGACACCTCGATGCCGGACCTGAACCAGCGCCAGCCGCAGCTCGCTAACTACTTGATTCAGAACACTTTATGGTGGATAGAGTACGCGGGCCTGTCGGGCCTTCGCGTCGACACCTACTCCTACTCCGATCGCGATTTCATGGCGGCCTTCAGCGGCCGCATCATGCGCGAATATCCGAACTTCAACATCGTCGGCGAGGAATGGCACAACGATCCGTCCATCGTCGCCTACTGGCAGCGCGGCAAGGCTAACGCCGATGGCTACGTGTCGAACCTGCCGAGCCTGATGGATTTCCCGCTTGAGTCGACGCTGCTCGAGGCACTGCTCGAACCGGAAGCTAACAAGGGGTTTCGCAAGCTGTACGAGCGCCTGAGCACGGATTTCGTCTACGCGAACCCCAGCAACCTGGTCGTGTTCGCCGACAACCACGACATCGATCGCCTGTACACGCGGCTCAAGCGCGATCCGGCGCTGTTTCGCATGGCGATGGTGGCGGTCGCGACGCTGCGCGGCATCCCGCAGCTCTACTATGGCACCGAGGTGCTGCTGGCTAACACGCGACTCAACGACGACGGCGACAAGCGCCAGGATTTTCCGGGCGGCTGGAGCGGCGACAAGGTCAATGGCTTCAGCGGCGAGGGGCTGACAGCCGAGCAACGCGACGCGCAGGATTTCGTGCGCACGCTGTTCACCTGGCGCCGCGGCGCGGCCGCGGTGCACTCGGGCCGGTTGCGCCACTACACGCCGGAAAAAGACAGTTACGTGTATTTCCGCCAACTCGGCACGCAAACGGTGATGGTCGTGCTCAACAAGTCGTCGCAACCGGTGACGCTCGACCTCGAGCGCTTTCGCGAGCAGCTGCCGCGTGGTGCGCAGGCGCGCAATGTGCTGACCAATACAGAACAGGTGCTGGAGCAGACTCTGACGGTAGCACCGCGTTCCGCCACCATTCTCGATCTGCGCGTACCTGCGACTCCCTAGATCACGCCGCTCCAGGTCTCTGCATGACGCGCGAACAGCGCGCGCACCAGCTCCTGCTCGCCGGTCGCGAGCGGGCCGAGCGCCGCAACGCGCAGGTTGTCTGACAAATTGCCGAGGCGCGTGCCGCCTAACAGGCAGGCCGTGACACCCGGCGCATGCGCCGAAAACCGCAGCGCATACTCGGCCCCGGCCCGCTCGCCGAGCTCGGCGCGCAACTGACCGAAGCGCCGCCAGTACTCGGCATGCGGCGGATCCGACGGCGCCTGTGGCTGCCGCCACGGATGGCCCAGGAACACGCGCTTCGCCAGGAACCCGAGCCCGGTTGCCGGCGTGTCAGCCGCAATACGCAGCGCCTGTTGATCGCAGAGATTCACCGACGCCTGTACGCCATCGACGAGCCCGGACTGCGCCGCAAAATCCAGCGCCACGCCGTCACCGGAATACGCGGCGAATCGCAGCCAGCCACGCGTACGGCATTCGGCCAGCGCCTCGAGCACACCGCCCTGCCGCAGCGTTTCAATGCCGCAGGAGTGCAGGTGCACAATGTCGATAATGTCGGTCCGCAGTCGCCGGCGCGCCGCATCGACCCCCGCGACGACGCAGCCATAGGTCCAGTCCGCATGGCCCGCGACGTCGTAGCCCACCTTGGTCGAGAGGATGAATTCGTGGCGCCGCGCTGCCAGATGGCGCCCGATGCGCTCTTCCGACAAGCCGTAGCTGCGGGCGGTATCGATGAGCGTTACGCCGAGATCCAGCACACCGTGCAGCATCGCCGCCGCGGCCGCCTCGCTGATGTCCGGCGCGCCGATCTGCATCGCGCCGAAGCCGATTGCCGAAACTGTTACACCCGTCGAGCCATAGTTACGCGCCAGCATCCTGCGCGTAACCATAGACTAAATTGTTAGGTATCACCGGTACTTTTGCGGCAACCTGGCCGGAGCATCCCCGGAACCGATCGCCGCCTGCAACTAGCGCGGGCGCCTGACGGGATCGACGTCACCAGCAGGTTGCACCGTCTTGTCCCAGGTGTAGCCGTGTGTTGCCGCGGCTGCGCCCGGGGTCTGCACGGCGCTGCGCTCATCGCGACTCACCTGCATTCCGGTGCTTTCCATCCGCGTCGTGCTGCGCGGCTCGTTGCCGACGTTGAGCAGCGCTATCGTCATGAGCAGCGCAGTGCCAGTAATGACCGATTTGACGTTGCTGTTCATGCGCTTACTCCTGGACGTTCCAGGACTCGGGTGTCATCGATGTGGCCGTCGACGCCACCGTGCTCTGGTTCCAGAGATAGCCGTTGTTCCACAGGTACCCGTTGTTCCACAGGTAGCCGTTGTTCCAGAGATAGCCGTTATTCCACAGGTAGCCGTTGTTCCAGAGGTACCCGTTGTTCCACAAGTAGCCCTGGTTCTTGGCGAAGGTGTTGTTCCAGAGATAACCATCGGCGGTGATACGTTTGCCAAGGTTATCGAGCACGTAGAACTGGCCCGTGCTCGTGTCCTGGTGCACCGGGCCGCCGTAGTGCGCGGTGCCGGCGATATCCTTGGCGATGTTCAGGCCCTGGTTCGCGCAATTGAGCGTCGTGTTGTAGACCGCGTTGTACACGTTGACCTGGCCTGCGCCCTGCTGGAACACCGAGTAGGCGGCCTTGCCTGTGGACTTGACCGCCGAGGCGGCCGACGCCATCAAACGGCACTTGACCTGGTCGGGCGTCAGCGACGGCGTCGCCTGCAGCATCAGTGCCACCGCGCCCGAGACCACAGCCGCGGACTGCGAGGTACCGGACATGACGAACATCGTGTCGTTAACCGTCTTGAATTCCGGATGCTGCTTTGCAAGCGTCATCGTGCCGCCATTCATGCTGCCGATCATGTGGCCGCCGGGCGCGACGATATCGGGCTTGATGAAACCCTCGAAGGTCGGCCCCGTGGAGGAGAACGAGGTCACGCCGTCGTCGGCCGGGTTGGTCGGGGTCCAGTTATCGGTGGTCGCGCCCACGGTGATCACGTACGGGGTATTGCCCGGGACCGAGATCGTCTGTGCGGCGGGACCGAAGTTGCCGGCCGAGGCCACGACCACGACGCCCGCCTGCCACAGCTTCATGACCGCCTTGTTGAGCGGGTCGTTCCAGTAGAACGACTGCGGCCGTGCGCCGAACGACAGGTTCAGCACGCGGATGTTGTAGGTCGCCTTGTTAGCCAGGATCCAGTTGAGACCGTTGATGACTGTGGCGTAGGTGCTGCTGCCGTTGACATCGAAAGCCTTCACCGACACGAGCTTCGCCATCGGCGCGATGCCCTGCGGCTGGCCGTCGATGGAAATATCCGGGCTGCCGATGATGCTCGCGATGTGCGAGCCGTGGCCGTAGTCATCCGGCGCATGCGCCACCTTGCTCGCGATCGCGTCGTACTCGGCCAGGATCTTGTTCTGGCCGTTCAAATCGTTCTTGACGTTGTTCCAGCTGTACCAGACGCCGCTGTCGAGGACGGCGACGGTCACTCCGTTGCCAAAGAGACCCTGTGCCGCCAACCGGTCGGCGCCGATCTGGATGCGCGCGTACTGGTCCAAGATCGGTCCGCCCTGGGTCTTGACCGACGCATCGGCAACCAGCTGCAGGTCAGCCACCTGGCGCAACTGGGCGACCTGCCGCGGCGTCAGGTCCGCAGACACGCCGTTGATGATCGGCAGCTCGTGAGTGATGCGACCACCGGCTTTGCGGACCGCTTTCACGGCCGTCGCGGTGTCCCGGCCTTCGACGATATAGCCGGACGCCTGCGCGGAGTCCGAGGCCGTGGAACTCACGGGTACTGTGCCAGCCAGCGCTGTCAGCGCGAGGGTGCCAAGCAGCTTCAGTGTGGTCGCGTAGGTTTTCATGTGAATGGTCCAGGTCCGTGCGTTGCGATTCAGTGAGGCCATTTCACCGCAACGGGACCTGTAGCGACGCTGTGCGGTACGTCACACTTCCAGCCGACTAACGTGATGCGGCTCTCATAACGCGGGTGTTAAATCGACGCTGCTTGTCAGGACAGGCGCGATCCGTCCAACACGACGAGCACTGAAAATACTGCGCATTGCAACAGCAATCCAACCACGACGACCACGGTAAAAGTATCCAGCATAAAGTTCTCCACGCAGCACACCGCAACGCTTCAGCAAGCGGCCCGCGCTGCGGATCAAATAAATAGAGGGGGAATCTTGTTAGAAGCGGCCACGGCGCTTCCGGCAAGTGTGAGGCGGCAATATACACAGTTGCGCCGGCGGCAAACGCTTCAATGTCGCGACGGCTGCCGTCCCACGTCACATTTACAGCAATTAATGCGCTGCACGCGCATACTGCGCGCCAATTTAAAGGACACGCCCATGAAGAATATCGTTCACACGGCGATCGACGCCGGAAAATTCACCACCTTTCTCGGTGCCCTGAAGGCCGCGGCACTGGTCGACGAATTGCGCGCCACCGGGCCTTTCACGGTTTTCGCACCGACCGACGATGCGTTCCGGCGCCTGCCAGGCGGCATGATCGACGCACTGATGAATGACATTCCGAAACTGAAGGCCATCCTGACCTTGCACGTCATACCGGACGCGGTTGCCCTCAAGGATTTGCAGGCCGGCAGCATCAAGACGATCGAAGGCGCCACCCTCGAAGTCGCGCTGCGCTCCAATGACGTGTTCGTCAACGACGCGAAGATCGTGCACCCGAACATCGCCGCGACCAACGGCGTGATCCACGCGATCAACATGGTCATGATGCCGAAGAAACCCGCGCTCGGCGCAGCGGCCTAAAGCAAAACGGCGGCCTCACCAGGGTGAGGCCGCCGTCTGTTCGACAGGTAGTAAGCGTTACAGCTTACGAGCGATAACCGCCGCGATCCCCGCCACCGCCGCGATAGCCACCGCCACCGCCGCCACCACCGCCGCCGCCGCCGCCGCGCGGCTTGTCCTGCGCTTCATTGACGCGCAACGGACGACCACCCATATCCTTTCCGTTCAGGGATTGAATGGCTTTGGCAGCATCCGCATTGCTCATTTCGATGAAGCCGAAACCGCGTGGGCGGCCGGTTTCACGATCTGTGGGCAGGGAAACCGAATCGACGTTGCCATGCTGGGAAAACAGCGTGCGCAGGTCAGCCTCGGTGGCTGTAAAGGGCAAATTACCGACATAAATCTTGGTCATGACTGAAAAATCTCCGCGAAAAATAGATAAAACTCTCAAACGCTCAGGCGGGCAGGAACCGAACTGAGATCAGGGAGAGCGAGTCTCGCGGGGCATCACGTTACGAATTCTGTCGTCTGACGACAAGGACCGCATGGTAAGTCTGCGGTCGCTACGGTCAGGGCTACGGTAGCACACTTCGCGGCGGATGGCAGACCCTTTCCCTTTTGGGGGTCCTTTCGGGCCTTTTGGGACCCTGCTGAGACCTGGCACCGGCCCCGGACGACTGGTTTCCTGTACAGTGCGCCGCCTATGGTCGCTGCCAGCATTACCTGCCTGTTACTTCTTGCCGGTTATCTGGCCAAACGCTGGAATGATGCCAGCAATGAAGTCACGCTTCTGCGCAGCCAGGTCTCGACCCTGAAAAAGCGGCTGGCCCAGCGCTAGCCGGCAGACTACCAGCGCTGGCCGCCCGGCAGCGCCTGTTCACGCTCGATGATCCGGTACAGCTCCGCGGTATACCGCTCGGCGGATTTACGCGTCATGTGCGACCACTCCGGCAGCTCGTAACCAGTGCGCAGCTCCGGGTAGTCCTCGAAATGAATACCCGGCGTGTCCGTGCGCTTGAGCAGCAGGTCCCAGGTGCTCTGGCGCGGGAAATCGCGATTCTCGAAGGCCAGGTACTCCCCATCACTCGGATCGCGCACGAACAGCACCGGCACGCCGCGGGCGCGCAGCCGGGTAATCGCGGCCGCTGCCCGGCTGATTTGTTCGTCCAGGACGCGCTGGCTTTCAGCCCGCTCCTTGGGCGTCGGTGGCGGCGGATGGAAATCCTGCGCCCAGACCTTGCGCGCCAATTCGCGGTACTCGCGGTCGATCTCAAGCTTGCTCCACATGTAGTTGTTGCGGTCCGCCTCAGTGATCGACAGCTTGCGCACGTCCAGGTTGTTAGGCCTCCCCGGACGCTCCGGCCAGGGCTGGCGGCGCAGCACCGTGAACAGGGCGAAGTCGGGGTCATAGAACGCAAAATACGGCTCGACGAACTGCATCGACAGCCACTTACCGACGCGCTGCGATGGCGACTCCTTGCGCCAGTACGGGCCGACCGTGCCCTTGTATTCGAAGCCGGTGAAAAAGATATCGGGCGCAATGCCGACGATCAGCCGGCCATGGAAAGCCGGATCCTGCGCGAGGTCCTCGAGTGCAAACAGCGGCGAGGTGCCATCGAGGCCGAGCTGGATCGGGCGCCGGCCCGACAGCTGTTCCCAGACCGGCAATTGAATATCGAAGAAGGTACGCGACGCGCCTAACAAAACGGTGGCATCGCCCTCGCCTGCATCGATGCGGCGGCGCTGGCGGGCCCACAGTGCGTCGTCGTCGCGATAACCTGGCACCGCGCCGAAGTCCCGCCAGTACCATTCCCAGCCGCCGGTCAATGCGGTTGCGAGCAGCAGCGCGGCGAGCAGCATGCGCGGCCACGGCCGGTGCGGGATGTCGCGCTCCGGCACCGGCTGCGCAATGCCCGGGCGATCGGCCGCAGTCAGTCGTTTAGAACTGGAAGTAGATGAAGGCATCGCCCCTCCCCTGCGAGATGACGATCGCGAAGGCCATGCATCCCCACAGCAGGCCGATCACGACTGGCGGCACGCGCGCCAGTACCGATTCGAGCGTGCGTTCGCGCATGTACCAGTGCGTGGCGACCAGCAGCGTGACTATGCCGCTCACCGAGACGATGAATATGGTTGACAGTATCGGCTTCGCCCCGCCATTGAAGCCCGCCATGCCGCGCAGCACCTGCCAGGCGATCGGAAAATCCCTGGCGCGGAAGAACACCCAGGTCAGGTTGACCAGCAGGTAGGTGAGCAGGCCGACAGCTAACAAACCGAACGGACCCAGCTCCACAGAAGAGAATTTTTCGCGCAGCTTGCGTTCCGCCATCAGGTAGGTCCCATGCAATCCGCCCCAGACCACGAAAGTCCAGGCGGCGCCATGCCACAAGCCGCCGAGCAGCATGGTCCCCATCAGCGCAAAGTAAGTGCGCGCCGGCCCGTGCCGGTTGCCGCCTAACGGAATGTAGAGGTAATCGCGCAGCCACGACGACAGCGTGATGTGCCAGCGTCGCCAGAAGTCGGAAAAACCCACCGCGGCGTAGGGAAACCGGAAATTATCCGGCATTGCAAAGCCGAGGCACAGTGCCGCACCGATCGCCGTGGTCGAATAACCAGCGAAGTCACAGAATATCTGGCCGCTGAACGCCAGCGTGCCGAGCCAAGCGTCCAGCATGCCGGGCGCCTGGCCGCGGTCGTAGACGCGCTCCGCGGCGCCGGACAGGAACGTGTCCGCCAGCACCACCTTGTTGAACAGACCCAAAGTCATCAGCCCGAGGCCGAAACACAGCTGCCGCAGATGCATGCGCCGCGGCACTTCGAACTGCGGCACCAGTTCGGTAGGCCGCATGATCGGGCCCGCGACCAGGTGCGGGAAGAAGGTCACGAACAGCGCGTAGTCGAGAAAATTGCGCGCCGGCTGTGCGCGGCGCAGATAGATATCCAGCGTGTAAGACAAGGTTGCGAAGGTATAGAACGAGATTCCGACCGGCAGCACGATGTCGAACTTGGGTGCCTGGTAGTCGATGCCGATGGAGGCCATCAGCACCGTGAAGTTGTCGAGCAGGAAGCTGCCGTACTTGAAGTAGAGCAGCATGCCGAGGTTGACGACCACCGACAGCAGCATCCAGGCCTTGCGGGCCGCCGGTTTTTTTGCATGCACCAGGCCCTGAGCCGCGTACCAGTCGACCACCGTCGAGATCCACAGCAGCAGGATGAAGGGCGGATTCCAGGCGGCGTAGAACACATAGCTCGCGAGCAGCAGGTCGATCTTGCGAGTGGTCCACGCGAGCGGCAGCGAATGCAATAGCAGAACGATGGCGAAGAACGCCACGAACGTCAGCGTGTTGAAGACCAAGTCGAATCCCCGCGAATTTCTTTCAGCCTTGCAGTTGCCGCACGCGATGTCAACTGCGGCGCAACGCTGTTAGGTAGGGGCCCGGGAGAAATGGTGGAAGGAAGGGAATCGAACCCTCGACCCCGGCATTGGGAGTGCCGAGGGTAAACGTTCAGGACTTTATGAATCAACAACTTGCTGCGGGCGCCCATTGCACATTGGCACTACCGAGCAGCACGAATCGCGACCGGGTCTCGCAACAGTCCGGCAAGAATTCGAAGCCGCTTCTCATAGATCCTCCGTCAGGATCACCACGGAGAGATCTTTCTCCAGCTGACCTGCAAGGTATTTGCGCCGCGCCTCATATTCGATCCGCTCGCGATTCGCCTTGAAGACTTTCAGAAGATCCTTGTTATCTCCGTTGAAATGATCTTCGAGCGCTTCGCGGCTTATCACGCAGGCAATCTTGAGCTCACCGTCACGTCCGCGAAAC
This sequence comes from Steroidobacteraceae bacterium, assembly GCA_036786925.1. GTDB lineage: Bacteria > Pseudomonadota > Gammaproteobacteria > Steroidobacterales > Steroidobacteraceae > UBA964. The sequence goes on along the minus strand of DAIQQI010000030.1, from coordinate 2,957 downwards.
ATCACTTTCTCACCGTTTGAGCTGGGTTCGGGGTCTGGAAAGACAAGCGTCCGCTCATCCAGCATGCCAAGCACTCCAAGAATGCTCATGACGCTCGCCAGCTGAATATCCTTCGCACCGCTTTCAAAACGCGAGATCGTGGGCGTGCTAACGCCCGCCAAGTCCGCCAAGCGCTGCTGCGTCAGTCTTTGGCTCTTGCGCCTTTGCTTTGCCTCTTCGACGATAGCTTGCCAATTAATGCGAAGCTGCCGTTCCATCGTTTCTCCATTTTCTCGTGCAGAGAGTTGCGCAGTTTCTTAGGTCCCACATCGGCCCCTTCAATCGCTTCGAGAGCCTTTGGCAGTCGCTTGCCCAACTGCGCCACCGCACTAGCAAGCGCTTCCTCGCTGATGCCAAAGCCCGTCGCCAGACCTACCAGATGTTTTGCACGTAGCGAACTTATCGCCAAGTCGCCAGCTCCTGCCATTCGCAAGGCGATGGACTGAAACTCCGGATACAGGGATGCCGCTACAAGATCATAAGAAGGCGTCAGTCGCAGACCATCGCGCGTGTGAAACATCGCGAAGTTCTTGAAATGCGCGTCGGTGTTGCCCACCAGCAGACTCGCGAAAATGCGACGCAACAGGCGATCCGCCTCGGCGGGAATGCATACCGGGGTGCGCAAGATAAATTGCCCCATGTCTTCATACGCGCCGCCGTACTTGTCATCGCCCGAGTATTTGCCGAGCAGCTGATTGAACTCCTCGAAGTAAATGCGTTTGCCCGTCGGCATACGATCAAATCGAGGAATGATCAGCGCGTCCTCTCGGATGGAAGGAAGATGAACTATACGCGTATCCACGACATCGTCATCCGACAGCAGCGCCCGAACAGCCTGCGTCGTCAGGTATTCCAGCTCCAGAAGGTTTGTGAGATTTCCGGAAGAGAGTTTGGCGATATGCGTGCTGAGTTCATCCGGACCCACGGGCCGAAAACTGCGTCCCTCTGCAACCACTAACAACTTACGCTGGATGCCTGACAGCGACGCCCGACCAAGTAGCGCCGCGACTGTCGCCTCATCGACATGGTCAAGCTGTCGGCGCTCGGCTGGCTCCGGGTCTTCTACCGATACGGCTCCGGCCAGGTCACGGCCAAAGCCCAGCAGCAGCGCGAAGCGGTTACCGCGATCTATGCCCAGCGCACGGGCCTGCGCGTTTCTAAACCATCCCTCCGCCACCAGGTTATCGAAGAATGGGTGCAGCCCGCGTTCGCAGATGTGTGGCTCCGCGCGCAGCGGCAAGGTGTGCGCAATAGCCGGCCTCTTGTCGGCCATATAGGCCGGGTCGTAGACGAAGGCACACCGGCCGCCGGCCTCTTCTTGCAGCCGGCCGGCGTAGGTATCGGCCAGGTAGACCTTGCCCCAAAGTGCTTGTGCCATATAAATCGAGTTTTATACAGGCTGGCAGTTGATCCGTAAATATAAATTAAATTTTATATATATTCAATATACATCGTAGATATAAAACACTATTTATACCGCGTGGCCTTGCCGGCCGTATCTGTCGGCGCGCAACCGCTAATGAGCGCCCGCGGGTCCGCTCTGCCTGCCCGTCAAGAGCTCGACGGCAACGTCATTTGGAACGCCGAAATCTTTCCATCTGCTGGCGCCCCCTAAGGTTCTCATCGGTGTATCCGCAAGTCGCAGCGCGAGCGCCAGCGGGTCGCTGGTGTCCTGCATGTAGTGGCCCAGCAGAAAGGCGAACTCATTCATCGAGCCGAGCACCCTACGGTTCGTCGCCTTGCCGTACATGAAGAACTGCATTTCTCCGATCTCACGATCGATCGCGGCGCGCGGCACTTCAAGCGCATTCAGCAGTGCGCGCAGTCCCACATGAATGTTGAACTCCAGCGACTCGCGAAGCTCCTTTGCCGGGAACACCAACGTCAGCAGCGAACGTTCGCTCGTCGCCAGGATGACTTGGTGACGGCCATATCGAACGAGATTGACGTACCAATTGCCGAGCGCGGCGGTCGACGGTCCCGGCGGCGGCAAGTTTGAAGCGAGCTTCAGCCGGTCGCGAACCTTTTGCGTGCAGCATAGAGTCAGCATGCAGCTTTGCCCGATAGCAATCGCGCGAAGGTCAGCTGGTTGCCGCGCGTTTGCAGTTGCCCCGCTTTCATGGACAGGTAGTTTTCCAAATTCTCACCGTTTCTGTCGTTGTTAGTCTCCTCTCGAAATTGACTGGCGCCAAGCGTCCGAGCGATGAAAGTCCCGCATTGCTGTTGCTGAGAACACAGAGCCAAATGCTAAGTGCCTGAGAAGATTGGTGGAAAGGGAGGGAATCGAACCCTCGACCCCGGCATTATGAGTGCCGTGCTCTAACCAGCTGAGCTACCTTTCCACAGGTCCGGTTCAGGGCGGGGCGCGAGTTTGGCGGGCCGGCTCCAGCCTGTCAAATTCCAGGCGAAATCAGGCTAAAAACCGGGGATTTTGGCGGAAAGTCCGGCATCCGCCGGTGCCTCGGGACCAGCCCTAGCCGCCGAGCAGCCGCGCGATGTCCTGGAAGCCGCGGGCGCTGGCGACTTCCTCGGCGGTGGCGCGGGTCTTGTTGCGCAGCCCCTTGTTAGCTCCGGCCGCCAGCAGCCGGCTGCAGATGGCCTTATGGCCGCGCCTGGCGGCGACAATCAGCGGCGTGTCACCGAAGGCGTTCTGTGCGTTGGGATCGGACCGGCGTTGCAGCAGATGCGCCAGCGTCTCCGGAGTGCCGGACGCGGCAGCACGCAGCAATGGTGTATCACCCTGGTTGCTGCGACGGTCGACTTTGGCGCCGGCAGCTAACAGGCGATCTACCACATCGAGCGCACCAACCGCGGCGGCAGCCGACAGCGGCGTGACGCCGTCGTGATCGGACGCGTCCACCGTGGCGCCCGCCGCAATCAGGCGTCCGACCAGCCAGCCCTGACCTGCCGCGGCCGCG
>DAIQQI010000249.1:0-5021 GCA_036786925.1 Steroidobacteraceae bacterium | reverse complement strand
GCGAACAGGAAGGAACCGATCGGTTTGAGTTCATTGCCAAGGCCGGTGCGCGACATCTTGATGGCGCTGGCCAGAATACCGATTGCCTCGTCCTGCCCGAACACCACCAACTTCAGATCGCGGTCCAGCGTGCGCAGCGCGTCCTTGTCGGAGGCCGATACACTCTTCGGCGGAATGCGCGCCATTTTGGCGACGATATTTTCGATGTCGGTGACGTTGATCACTTTCTTGCGTCGGGACGGCGGCTGCATGCGCACGTTGGCGCCGGCCTCGTCGATCACGTCGATGGCCTTGTCCGGCAGATGCCGGTCGTTGATGTAACGCGCCGACAGTTCCGCGGCGGCGCGCAATGCTTTGGGCGAGTACTTGATCTGATGATGGTCCTCGAAGCGCGACTTCAGCCCTTTGAGAATCAGTACGGTTTCTTCAACGGTCGGTTCGCTGACATCGATCTTTTGGAAGCGCCGCGTCAGCGCGTGATCCTTCTCGAAGATGCCGCGGTATTCCTGGTAGGTCGTTGAACCGATGCAGCGCAGTTCGCCATTGGCCAGCACCGGCTTGATGAGGTTGGACGCGTCCATGACACCGCCCGAAGCCGCGCCCGCGCCGATCACCGTGTGAATCTCATCGATGAACAGGATCGAGTGTGGTCGTTCCTTCAATTCGGCTAACACGCCTTTCAGGCGCTTCTCGAAATCGCCGCGATACTTGGTGCCGGCGATCAGGGCGCCCATGTCGAGCGCGTAGATGACCGCGTCCTTCAGCACCGCCGGAGTTTCGCCATCGACGATCCGCTTCGCCAGGCCCTCCGCGATGGCGGTCTTGCCGACACCGGATTCGCCGACGAACAGCGGATTATTCTTGCGGCGGCGGCACAGGATCTCCACGGTCCGCTCGACTTCGAGCTGGCGCCCGATCAGCGGATCGATCTTGCCGGCCTTCGCCTGTTCATTGAGGTTGACGGAAAACTTGTCGAGCGCACTCGGACCGCTCTCGGCTTCCGCCTCCAGGCGCTCGGCCCCGTCCGCATTGTCCATGGCCGCGTCGTCCTTGTTAGCCGGCGAGTCGCCATCCTTGCCGATGCCATGGGACACGTACTGGACGACGTCGAGCCGCGAGACATCCTGCCGATTGAGGAGATAAACCGCGTGGCTCTGCTTCTCGGCGAAGATCGCCACCAGCACGTTAGCCGGGCCAGCCTCCTTGCGGCCACTCGACTGGACGTGATAGACGGCGCGCTGCAACACGCGCTGGAACCCGAGCGTCGGCTGCACCTCGCGCTCGTCGCCGGCCTGCAGGCGCGGCGTATTACGGTCAACGTGCTCCTTCAGCTCGCCCTTCAGGCGCGCCACGTCGCAGCCGCAGGCCTTGAGGATTTCGATGACCTTGGGAGAGTCGAGTATCGACAGCAACAGATGCTCGACGGTCATGAACTCGTGCAATCCCTCCCGCGCGCTCGAAAACGCGGTGTTGAGGCACAGTTCCAGTTCGGGTGACAGCATGCAGGTTCCTAGTCCTTAGTCAGTGGCCGTTCAGGCCGGTTCCATCGTGCACATCAGGGGGTGCTGGTTATCGCGGGCAAACGCCATGACCTGGGCCACCTTGGTTTCGGCAATTTCATATGTAAAGACACCGCAAACACCCTTCCCCTGGGTATGAACTTCCAGCATCACACGGGTCGCCTTGCTGCGATTCATCGCAAAAAACCGCTCCAGCAGCTCGACCACGAACTCCATAGGGGTGAAATCATCGTTCAGCAACACGACCTTAAACAGCGGCGGTTGTCGTGTTTTAGGCGTCGCTTCTGCGACCAGTACACCAGAATCCGAATCTGGTCGCTCTTTTCCGGACATGGGCCTTTTATATGGGGCCTCAGCCTGCAACACAAGTCCCAGTATTGAGGTTATGGATTTATGAAGTAAAACAGCAGCTTGTGGCATTTAGCGTGAGCCCCGTATCATTGGCGGATGACCCGGTTGCCCGCCCCCAGTGGAATCCCCTGCAAATGAGCGGAACCGCGCTCGCTTTGCCCTGGCGCACACCGGCCGAATGGCCGGGCCTGCTGCTGTCCCAGGGGCCCAAGCTTGCGACCGGCATCCTCGGCGTCCTGATCGCCGTCCAGCTCGCGCTGCTGGTCACTGATTACTTCGCCGGCCCAACCGCGCCCGCGGGCGCCGGCAGCTCAGCGCCGGCCGCCGCTGCCGCCAACCAGCCGCAGTTTGATGTCGTGGCCCTGATGAACGCCCACCTGTTCGGTCAGGCGGCTAACAACATGGATTCGCGCAATGCGCCCACGACCAGCATGGCCATGGTGCTGGCCGGCACCATCGCCAGTGAGGATCCCAAGAAAGGTTTCGCGTTGATCGGCGATTCAGCTGCAGCGGCGCGCGTCTATGCGGTCGGTGCCACCCTGCCGAGTGGCGTGCGGCTGCACGAGGTGTACCGCGACCGAGTGATCATCGACCGCGGCGGTGCGCTCGAGGCGCTGCTGCTGCCGCGCAAGGCTACGCTGTTAGGTTCGCCACCACCCACGGCAGCCGCGGGACCGCAGAATCCGCTGCAGGCCGCGCAGGACGCCTTGCAGCGCAATCCGGATGCACTGTCCGAAATCGTCCGGGCGCAGCCGGTCGGCGATCTCGGCGCGGGGAAGATTCGCGGCGTTCGGGTATTTCCAGGTCGCAACACGGCCGCATTCAGCAAGCTGGGGCTGCGCGCCGGCGACCTGGTCACCTCGGTCAACGGTACGCCACTCGATGATCCGAATCGCGCGCTGGAGATTTTCGGCACGCTGCAGAGCGTGCCCGAGGCGCGGGTCGGCGTAATCCGCAACGGCCGGCCGACCGAGATCATGGTCAACATGACCGAAGTGACGCGGCAGGTCGAACAGATCGTGGGAACCGAAGGCATGACGCCGGCCAGTGCGCAGCCGCCTGTGCAGGGCGATGGCGCGGAATGATAGCTCTTGAAGGACTGCTGTAATGGCTAACAAACCGATTCGATCCATGACTCTGGCGGCGCTGCTGTGCGTCGTCGGCGGGCTCGCGCCGGCGCAGCAGGCGGCGCGCATCACCCCGAACTTCAAGGATGCGGATATCGGGCAGGTGATTGAGGCGGTCAGCGCGGCAACCGGCAAGAACATCATCATCGACCCCCGGGTGCGTGCCCAGGTGACCATGCTGTCCTCGACGCCGATGTCGCCCGATGCGTTCTATGAAGCGTTCCAGGCGCTGCTACAGGTGCACGGATTTGTCGCAGTGCCGTCCGGCAACGTCATCAAGGTGATCCCGGATGCAGCCGCCAAGACCGCCGCGGGCAATGACCTGCCTGGCAGGGTATCGCGTTATTCGGATGAGTTTGTCACGCAGATCGTTGCCACCAACAATGTCAGCGCCGCGCAGCTGGTGTCGATTCTGCGACCCCTGATGCCGCAGTCAGGCCACCTGGTCGCTTACCCGCCGACCAATATCCTGATCATCTCCGACCGCGCTAACAACGTCAGCCGCATGATGCGCATCATCCAGCGCATTGACCAGACCAGCGACTCCGATTTCCAGATTGTGCCGCTGACCAATGCCTCGGCGACGGAAATCGTGCGCGTGATGAGCGCGCTGATCGCCGCCCAGGCACAGGGCGAAGGCGGCACTCCGAGTGTCCGGCTGGTCGCGGACGATCGCACCAACAGCGTGCTGATGTCCGGCGACAAGAACCAGGTGCTCAAGTACAAGGCGCGCATCGCCTACCTCGACCAGCCGCTGGAAAACGGTGGCGACACCCAGGTGCGCTACCTGCAGTACGCGGACGCGGAAAAAATTGCCGCCAAACTGAAGGAACAGCTGGCAGGCGGCACCGGCGGCGGCGCGCCAGGCGCTGCGGGTGCGGCGGCGGTCGCGGATCGCAGCGCCACGATCTGGGCCGAGCCGGAAACCAACGCCCTGGTGATCACGGCGCCACCGAAGACGATGCGCTCACTGATGTCGGTGGTCGATCGCCTGGACATCCGGCGCGCGCAGGTGCATGTCGAAGCCATTGTGGTCGAAGTCAGCGCCGACAAATCGGCGGAACTGGGCGTCAATTGGCTGGTCAATGGCGCCAGCAGCGACAAGGCTGCCGGCGGCTTCGTCCAGCCGGTCGGCGGTGTCAGCATCATCGACCTCGCTCGCGCGGTCGACAATCCAGCCACGCTGACTTCGGTTCCGCTGGGCACGACCGTTGGCATTGGCCGCCTTGGCGCCGCCAGCGGCGTGGATTTTGCGGCCGTCATCCGCGCCTTGCGCGGCGATGCCACCACCAACATCATTGCCCAGCCCTCGCTCACGGTGCTCGACAACCAGGAAGCGCAGATCAAGGTGACGCAGGAAGTTCCGTTCGTGACCGGACAATTTACCAACACCGGCGGCAATAACAACGGTTCGGTGAATCCATTCCAGACCATCCAGCGCCAGGAAGTCGGCACCATCCTGAAGATTACGCCGCAGATCAATGTCGGCGATTCGGTCACGCTCAAGATCGAGCAGGAAAGCTCCAGCCTCGCCGGTACGGCGGCCGGCGCGGTCGACTTGATTACTAACAAACGCACCATCAATACCACCATCATCATCGAGGATGGCGGCACGGTCGTGTTAGGCGGATTGATTTCCGACACCCAGACCAACGGCGAGCAGCGCGTGCCATTCCTGGGCCGGATTCCCATTATCGGCGAAGCCTTCCGTACCCGCAGCGCGAAGAAGAACAAGACCAACCTGCTGGTGTTCATCCAGCCACGCATCCTGCGCGACGGCACTGACACCGCGATCGAGACCAATCAGAAGTACAACTACATCCGCGAGCAGCAGCAGCAGCTGAGCCCGCGCGGCGAGATGCTGCCCCTGTTGCCGGGCAACAAGACCAAGGTGCTGCCGCCGCTGCCGGAGCCGGCGCCGCGACCCTTGCCAACACCCAAGCCGGGCCCGGCAGCCGCACCGCCGTCTGCGCCCAAGGCCGCGCCGGCGGTCACCACTGGCACGACCGAAACCACCACCGAG
>DAIQQI010000248.1:0-5036 GCA_036786925.1 Steroidobacteraceae bacterium | reverse complement strand
ATCGTGGTCATTTCCACCGGCAATGAACTGGTTGAGCCCGGCGAGCCGGTCCTGCCACACCAGGTGCGGCGCTCCAATGCCTACGCGGTGCTGGCGGCGCTGCGCCAGCGCGGCTTCCGGCGCGTGGCCGACGATCACGTGCGCGATGATGCGGACGAATTGCGCGCGCGACTGCGTTTTCACCTCGGCACGCACGACGTGCTGATCCTGAGCGGCGGCGTATCGATGGGGGCGCTCGACCTGGTGCCGGGCGCGCTGCGCGACCTCGGCGTGCGCGAAGTGTTCCACAAGATCGAGCAGCGGCCGGGCCGCCCGCTCTGGTTCGGCGTCGGTCCGGCCGGCCAGGCGGTGTTTGGCCTGCCGGGCAACCCGGTTTCAACGCTCGTATGCCTCGTGCGTTATGTCACCCCGGCCCTGTACGCGGCGATGGGCGAGGCGCCAATCGCGCCGCAACGCCTGGCATTGGCGGAACCTGTCGAGGTGCGGCACACGCTAACAAGCTTTCTGCCGGTGCGGATCGTCGGCGATGACTGGGGTCGCGACTGGGCCGAGCCGCGCCCAACCAACGGCTCGGGCGACTTCACCTCCCTCACCGGGACCGACGGTTTTGTCGAACTGCCGCCGGGTCCCAATCGCTTTGCCAAGGGTTTTGTGACACGCTGCTGGCGCTGGTAACCCATGAACGAAACCATCGTCCCCTTCCCGCCTAACGCGCCGCGCGACCGGCTCGCCCGCCCGATGAATGACCTGCGCATCTCGGTCATGGATCGCTGCAATTTCCGCTGCCCGTATTGCATGCCGAAAGAGACCTTTCACGACGGCTATCGCTTTTTGCGCTCCAGTGAACGGCTCGATTTCCCGGAAATCCTGCGGCTCGCGCGCATCGCAACCCGGCTGGGGGTGCGCAAGCTGCGGCTCACGGGCGGCGAGCCGCTGCTGCGGCCGAACCTGACCGACCTGATCGGCGATCTCAGCAGCCTGCCCGGCATCGACGACGTCGCACTGACGACCAACGGCGTTTTGTTAGCCAAGTACGCGACCGAATTGAGCGCCGCCGGCCTGAAGCGCGTGACTGTCAGCCTCGACAGCCTCGATCCGGCGGTGTTTCGCACCATGAACGGCGGGCTCGGCGAAGTCGGCGACGTGCTGGCGGGCATCGAGGCGGCGCAGCGCGCCGGCCTCACGCCGATCAAGATCAACACCGTGGTGCAGAAAGGCGTCAACGACCACACGGTGCTGGATCTGCTCGCGCACTTCCGCGGCACCGAGGTCATCGTCCGCATGATCGAGTACATGGATGTCGGCAACCGCAACGACTGGCGCGCGGACCTGGTGTTGTCGTCGGCCGAGCTGCTCGAGCGCATCAATGCACGCTGGCCGATCGTGCCACAGGCCCGGCAGTACCGCGGCGAAGTGGCGGAACGCTACGGCTACGCCGACGGCGCCGGCGAAGTCGGCTTCATCTCCTCGATTTCGCAGCCATTCTGCGGCGATTGCGCGCGCGGCCGGCTGTCATCGGCGGGCGAGTTCTTCACCTGCCTGTTCGCGCAGAAAGGTTCCGACCTGCGCGGGCCGCTGCGCGGCGGCGCGAGCGACGCCGAGATCGAAGCGCTGTGGCGCGAGATCTGGTCCGCTCGCCAGGACCGTTACAGCGAGCTGCGCGCCTCGAGCCGCGCGGCCCAGGCTAACAAAGTCGAAATGTTCCACATCGGCGGCTGACCATGGGCAAGCTGACACATCTGGATCGCGCCAACCGTCCCGCCATGGTCGATGTCGGCGCCAAGGCCATCACGCTGCGCGAAGCCGCCGCCGAAGCCTGGGTGACGCTGCCGGCCACCGTATCGCGCGCGTTGCGCGCCAGCGGCCACCGCACGCGCAAGGGCCCGGTGTTCGACACCGCGATCATTGCCGGCGTGCAGGCCGCGAAGCGCGCCCATGACCTGATCCCGTTCTGCCATCCATTGCCGATCGAGCGCTGCAAGCTCGATATCGAGCACGGGCGCGGCAACCGCATTCATGTCGTGTGCGAGGTGGCGGCCCGGTACCGCACAGGCGTTGAAATGGAAGCATTGACCGGGGCCGCGATCGCGGCGCTGACGATCTACGACATGTGCAAGGCGCTGTCCCACGACATCGAGATTGGCCCGGTGCGCCTGCTGCACAAGTCGGGCGGCAAGCGCGCCTTCAAGCGCGGCAGGTAAAATAGATCGCCATGTCCGAACCCCTCTATGGCCTGGTACTCGCCGGCGGCCGCAGCTCGCGGATGCAGAGCGACAAGGCGCGCCTGCAGTATCACGGCGAGTCGCAGCTCGAGCACACCTGCCGCTTGTTAGCTCCGCATGTCGACCAGGTGTTCGTCTCGGTGCGCGACGATCAGCGCGGCGATCCGGCGCGCGCCACCCGGCCGCAGATCGTCGATCAGCCGGATCTCGCCGGCCCGATCGCCGGCATCGCGAGCGCCCAGGCGCAGCATTCCGGCGCCGCCTGGTGGGTGCTGGCCTGCGACCTGCCGTTCCTCGACGAGGCAACGCTCAGCGCGCTGGAACAGGGACGGTCGCGCAGCGCGCTGGCCACCGCGTTCCGCTCCGCGCACGATGGCCAGCCCGAACCCCTGTGCGCTATCTATGAACCGCGCAGCAGCGCCGCCGTGGCGCAGTACGTGGCCGATGGCGGCAAGTGCCCGCGCAAGTTCCTGCGCCTGCATCCGACCCACCTGCTAACAGCGCCAAACGCGCGCGCGCTCGATAACATCAACACGCCGCAGGAGTATGCTGCCGCCATGCAGGACCTGAACCCCGCTGCCGCAACAACCAAGAGCATCCGGGTGCAGTATTTCGCGCTGTTGCGCGACCAGGCGGGCCGCAGCCACGAGCAGCTCGCGACCGGCGCGCGCACCGCAGCGGCATTGTTCGCCGAACTGCAGCAGCGCTATCCCTTCACGCTCACCATGGACCAGCTGCGGGTGGCGATCAACGCCGAGTTCGCCGAGTGGACCCAGGATCTGCGCGATGGCGACGAGGTCGTCTTCATCCCGCCGGTGGCGGGCGGCTGAGCAGCGCCGTGGCCACATTTGAATTCAGCCATGCGCCACTGACGGTCGCGGACTACCCGCGACGGCTCGCCAACGCTGCGAGCGGCGGCTTCTGCGCTTTCGAGGGCTGGGTGCGCAATCACAACGAGGGCATGGCGGTCACGCGCCTCGAGTACCAGGCCTTTGAATTGTTAGGTGTCAGGGAAGGCGCGCGCATCATCGAGGAAGCCCGCAGCCGCTTCCCGATCAACGCGGCGCTGTGCGTGCATCGCCTCGGCGATCTCGGCATCGGCGACGTCGCGGTCTGGGTCGGCGTCAGCGCCGCGCATCGCGATGAGGCGTTTCGCGCCTGCCGCTACATCATCGATGAAGTGAAGCACCGCGTGCCGATCTGGAAGAAAGAACACTACGTCAATGGCGATTCGGGCTGGGTCAATTGCGAACGCTGCGCGGCGCCGGCTGCGCATACGCACGAACACGCGCACGCGCACCCGCACGATCACTGAGGCCCGGCGGCGGCTAGGGCCGGACCTGTCCCTTGCCGCGCACCACGTACTTGTAGCTGGTCAGCTGCTCGACGCCCACCGGCCCGCGGGCATGAAAGCGTTCGGTCGAAATGCCGATTTCCGCGCCCATGCCGAATTCAGCGCCGTCGGCGAACTGGGTCGAGGCGTTGTGCAGCACGATGGCGCTGTCGCAATGCGACAGGAAATATTCCGCTGCCTTCGTGTCCGCGGTCACGATGGATTCGGTATGCGCGGAACCGTAGCGCGAAATATGCGCGAGCGCAGCGTCGATACCGGGCACCACGCGCGCCGCAATGATCGTGTCGAGGTATTCCGTGGACCAGTCCGCCTCGGTGGCCGCCGTGACGCGCGGATCCAGCGCCTGGCAGTCGGCGTCGCCGCGCACCGCGCAGCCCGCATCTAACAACGCGGCCAGCAGGTCGCGGCGCGCAGCGGGCGGCAGCGCCGCATCCAGCAACACGGTCTCAGCCGCGCCGCAGACGCCGGTGCGGCGCAACTTGGAATTGATCAGGATGTCGCGCGCCATGCCGGGATCCGCGGCAGCGTGCACGTAGACGTGGCAGATGCCCTCGAGATGGCCGATCACGGGCACGCGCGCCTCAAGCTGCACCCGTTCGACCAGGCTGCGCCCGCCGCGCGGCACGACGACATCGACGAACTCGCGCATGTCGGCCAGCAGTATCCCGACCGCCGCGCGATCGGTGGTCGGCACCAGCTGGATCGCGGCCGCTGGCAGGCCGGCGGCGCGCAGCCCGTCGGACAGCGCTGCGTAGATCGCCGCGCTGGAATGAGCGCTCTCCGAACCACCGCGCAGGATCACGGGATTGGCCGACTTGAGGCACAAGGCGCCGGCATCGGCGGTCACGTTCGGCCGGCTTTCATAGATGATGGCGACCACGCCGAGCGGCACGGCCACGCGCTGGATCCGCAGTCCGTTAGGCCGCGTCCACTCGGCCAGCACCCGGCCCACGGGATCCGGCAGCACAGCGATCTCCTCGAGTCCGCGCGCCATCGCCTCGACGCGGCCGGCATCGAGCGCCAGCCGGTCGAGCAGCGCCGCCGACAGGCCGCGGGCGCGCGCTCCCGCGAGATCCGTGCTGTTAGCTTCCAGGATCGCGCCCTGCCGCGCGCGCAGCGCGGTCGCCGCAGCCTGCAGCGCGGTGTTGCGCTGCGCGCTGGTGGACTGCGCCAGCGGCGCCCGCGCGGCCACCGCGGCCGCGCCCAGCGCGTGCATCTGTGCCACCAGGCTGTCAGTGTTCATCGGCGCGCCGCTCCAGCATCACGAGGTCGTCGCGATGCACGAGTTCCGTACGGCCGCGAAAACCGAACAAGGCCTCGATGTCGGCGGATTTGCGCCCTAACACACGGCGCGCATCGTCATCCGACCAGGTCACGAGACCGCGGGCGATTTCGACGCCATTCGCCGCACGTATGCTCACGGTATCGCCGCGCTCGAAGCGGCCGTCGATGGCGGTGAC
>DAIQQI010000247.1:0-5036 GCA_036786925.1 Steroidobacteraceae bacterium | reverse complement strand
TCGCGCGCGTCGAAGCGCTCGCCGGTCCGCAGGGCACCCTGTACGGCGCGAGCTCCCAGGCCGGCACGATCCGCATCATCACCAACAAGCCGGACCCGTCGAAGTTTTCAGCCGGCTATTCGCTCGAAGGCAACAGTATTGTCGCCGAAGGTGGCAGCGGCTATGTCGCCGAGGGTTTTGTCAACATTCCGGTCAACGACAAAGTCGCGGTGCGACTGGTGGGCTGGACCAAGAAAACTGCCGGTTGGATCGACAACGTGGCAGGCACCCGCACCTATACAGGCGACGTTAGCACTCCCCTGGACAACATCACTGTCAGCAACTCGACCAGCGCCAATGGCAATTACAACGTGGCCAAGAACGATTACAACACCGTCGAAACGACCGGTGCTCGCGCGGCACTGCGCATAGAACTGAACGACAACTGGACGATCACGCCGGTGGTCCAGGCGCAGGATCAGAAGGCCAAGGGCTCCTGGGGCGATGATCTCAGCAGTTTCACAAAAGGCAAGTACGCCGTCACGCATTTTCGCGAGGAATTCAATAACGACAAGTGGTACCAGGGCGGCCTGACGATCGAAGGCAAGCTCGGCAACTTCGACCTGACTTACTCCGGCAACTACCTCGGTCGCGACATGGATGGGTCTGGCGACTATTCGGACTATTCCTACTGGTATGACAACTTCTACACCACCGGCTCGTTTGCCAACTTGTTCACAAACAACGCGGGTGGCTTTATAAATCGGACGCAGACCTACGAGAACAACGACCAATACACCAAGCAAAGCCACGAACTTCGTATCAGCTCGGCACAGGACAAGCGCCTGCGCGGCCTGCTGGGAGTTTTCTGGCAGCGGCAGTACCACGACTTCGAAGAGAAATTCGGCAACATGCCGGGCCTGGCCGATGCCTTGCTGATGAACCGCGATGAACCTAACGGCACCAAGTACCCGGGCATCGTGTATCTCAACAGCGTGGACCGCATCGACACGGACAAGGCGGTGTTCGGCCAGGTGGCCTACGACCTGACCGACAAGCTGGAACTCACGATCGGCGCGCGCTTCTTCAAACCCGAGGTGACGGTCAAGGGGTTCTTTGGTTATGGGCTGGGCTTCAATCCGGGCCGCGCGCCGGGCTCACGAGCCAGCGATGGCCTCGCAGAACCTGGTGATCCGCGTAACGGCGGCTCGGGCGCCTTCTCGCCAGTCGGTTTGGGCTGGTCCCGGAACGGCGAATGGCGTTGCAAGTCTCAGGCCGCATACAAAGACGCCCCGTGCCAGAACGTCGACAAGGGCATCAGCGAAAGCGATCACATCGGTCGCGTCAACCTGCGCTGGAAGCCGACCGCCGATGCGATGATGTATCTCACCTGGTCTGAGGGCTATCGGCCGGGCGGCATCAACCGCAATCCGTTTCTTCCCGATTACGTCGCAGACTTCCTGACGAACTACGAATTCGGTTGGAAGACCGAGTGGATGGACCGGCGTCTGCAGTTCAATGGCGCGCTGTTCCTGCAAAAGTGGGATAAGTTCCAGGTCTCATTCCAGGGCCTCAATGGCATTACGCAGGTCGACAACGGACCCTCGGCAGAGGTCCAGGGTCTGGAGACGCAAATGCAGTGGCTCGCGACCGACAAGCTGCTGTTGTCGGCGACCGCCGCCTTCTACGATTCGGAACTGAAAAGCGACTACAAGAATACCGACAACTCCATCAACTCGCCTAAAGGCACGTCGTTACCGATCACGCCGCGCTTCAAGGGCAATGTGGTGGGCCGCTACTCGTTCAACCTCGGCAGCTTCGACGCACACCTGCAGGGCGCGTTCACCTATTCGGGCAGCGCCGCATCCAGACTGGGACTCGCCGAGAACGCGATCATCGGCGACCTCGAAGCCACGGAGATCTTCGACTTCAGCGCGGGCATCCGCAAGGACAGCTATTCGCTGGAACTGTACTGGCAGAACGCGACCAACGAGGATGGGTCGTTGTACAGGACTGCGCAATGCCAGGAAACTGTTTGCGGCGTGCAGGCCTATGGCATACGCTCCCGTCCGATGACCATCGGCCTGAAGTTCTCGCAGAAGTTCTAGGCGCATGGCGCGCTGCGCCCGGATCGCGATCGCCGCCGGACTGCTGGCGGCCATCGCGATTGCTAACAACGCAGGCGCGGCCGGCCCGATGGATGCCGAGGCGCGCGCGCTGTTTGCGCGCGTTATCAGCATGGACAGTTCGCGCGTCGGCCGGCAGGTCAGCGCGATAGCCGAGTATCTCGCCGGCGAGTTCCGCAATGCGGGCATTCCGGCGGCGGACATCACGATCCTGCCGCTCGCCGGCACCGCGTCGCTGGTGGTCCGCTACCGGGGCAGCAGCCGCGGCGGCAAGCCCGCGCGCAAGCCGATCCTGCTGCTGGCACACATGGACGTGGTAGTGGCGCGGCGGGAAGACTGGCAGCGCGATCCGTTCCAGCTGGTGGAAGAAGACGGCTATTTCTACGGCCGCGGCACCGCTGACAACAAAGACGGCCTGGTCACCATCGTCACGACCATCAAACGACTGAAGCGCGAAAAGTTTGTCCCGGACCGCGACATCATCGTGTACTTCAGCGGCGATGAGGAAACGGCGCAGTTCACCACGCTCGACACCGTGCGCAACCACCGCGAGCTCGTCGACGCGGAATTTGCGATCAACACCGATGTCGGCCCGGGTAAGCTCGATGACGCTACCGGCCGCCCGGTGCAGCTGGGACTGCAGACGGCGGAAAAAACCTACGCCGACTACACGCTGACGACCCGCAATCCGGGCGGTCACAGCTCGAGGCCACGCCCGGACAACGCGATCTATGACCTGGCTGCGGCGCTGACGCGGATCCAGGGCTATCGCTTTCCGGTCATGTCGAACGATGCCACGATAGCGACGCTCAAGCAGGCCGGTGCAACGACGCCGGACCCGTTAGGCGCCTGGCTGCGACGATTCGCGGCCAATCCGTTCGACCAGGAAGCCGCCGATGCGCTCTATTCCGAACCGGACTACGTGGGCCAGACACGCACTACCTGCGTCGCCACGATGCTGAACGGCGGCCACGCCGAGAATGCGCTGCCGCAGTCCGCCTCCGCCAATATCAATTGCCGGATTTTTCCAGGCATGCCTCTGGAAACAGTCCAGAAGACCCTGTCGCAGCTCGCAGGCCCGCAGGTGGAGATCAAGTTGCAGGGCCAGCCGTTCTGGAGCGATGCCTCGCCCCTGCGTGATGATGTGGTGGCTGCGGTCAGCCGCAGCTTGCGACCGCTCGACCCTGACGTGCGCATCGTGCCGAGCCAGGATGCTGGCGCCACCGACGGCGCGGTTTTTCGCAGCGCTGGCATCCCGACTTACGGCGTGTCCGGCATGTTCATGAAAAATGGCGAGTTTCGTGCCCACGGGCTCAACGAACGCGTACCCGTCAAAGGCTTCTACGACGGCCTCGAGATCTGGTACCGCCTCGTCAAGACGCTGGCCGGGCCGGCATCTGCTGCTGCAAAAAGCCGATAACGCCCTGGTTGAATTTGTCGTTCTTGTCGCCCGCCACCATGTGCGCGGCGCCCGCAACATCCAGCACCGCGAGCGATGGCAGCTGCGCCCTGAGGCTGGCAACGCCGCGATCCGAGACAATGTCGCTCAGCAGGCCACGTACTAACAAAGTCGGCACCCGGACCCGGGTGGCCGCATCGGACAGCTTGCTGGAAAACTGCGGAGGCTCGCCGCGCTCGCGCCGGGTGACGAAACGCGGATCCCAGTGCCAGTAAAGGCGCCCATCGTCACGGCGGCGCAGGTTTTTCATCAGGCCCGAAATGTTCCCGGGCCGCGGCCGGTGCGGGTAGTAGCGGCTGACAGCATCGGCCGCCTCCTCCAGGGTCGCGAAACCGCCCATGTTGGCGTTCATGAAACTGCGTATGCGTTCCGATCCTTCGCGCTCCACCTCCGGAACGAAATCCACCAGCACCATGGCCCGCACCAGATTCGGCGGTGAATTTCCGACCGCGAACAGCGCGGTGGCTGCGCCCATCGATGCACCCACAAGCGCCGGCGGATGCGGCAGTGTCCGGATGATGTCCTTGAGGTCCGCGGCGAAGATTTCCAGGCTGTACTCGCCCTGCGGCGACCAGTCGCTGTCGCCGTGCCCCCGGGCATCGTAATTGATGACGTGATAGCCCTGCCGGGCCAGTGCCGTCGAGGCCGCATGCCAGGAATGGCGCGTCTGCCCGCCGCCGTGCATCAGGATGACCGCGGGCGAACCCGGCTCACCTAACACGTCGGCCGTCAGGTGAATGCCATCGGCAACTTTGAACCGCTGCAGCATGGTACTGGCCAGCGCCCGCCGTCAGAACATGCGGGCCAGCAACTCACGCGACGGGACGCTGTCCATGACATCCCAGTGCTCGACCGCCTTGCCCTCGGCGTTGAGCCGGAAGATGTCGAACGTGTTGATGCGCTTCATGAGCGGATGCGGCGGATCGGAATCGTACAGGCGATGACTCAGCAGAAAATCCCCGTCGCACAGCACGCGCTTCGGACTCATGCTGGTCTTCTGCCCGTTGGCTTTCATCTGCTCGAGAATTTTCACCAGGCCGTCACGGCCGTCAGCGCCTTTGGGGCTGTGCTGCTTGTAATCCGGCACGCGGCTCTCGTTGAAACTCTCCAGGTTCTGCTGGTTAAAGCCCTGCAGATCGAGTTCCTCGAAACGCTTGGCGAACTGTTTGGCGTAATCCACCTGGCGATTCACCCGGGCGCCATCGAATGTGCCGTTGGGATTCTTGCGGTTCTTGTCATCTTCCCCGTGGGCGCACCAGTGCTCGACGATCTTGCCATTGGCGAGGCGAAACAGC
The DNA here is from genome assembly GCA_036786925.1 of Steroidobacteraceae bacterium. Lineage (GTDB taxonomy): Bacteria > Pseudomonadota > Gammaproteobacteria > Steroidobacterales > Steroidobacteraceae > UBA964. Next base: position 177 of record DAIQQI010000247.1, on the reverse strand, counting down.
TCGCCACGCGCCACATCGACCTTGTCGCCGAGCTTCTCTTCGACCATCAGAAAGATGAAATTGCCTTCGCCCAGCACATGGTGGACGATGAGCCGGTGCAGCGGGTGCGCCTTGAGCCGGGACTCCACGTAGCTGCGCAAACCCTGGCGGGTAAAACCGGCGGTGTACTGGTGCTCG
>DAIQQI010000029.1:0-16390 GCA_036786925.1 Steroidobacteraceae bacterium | reverse complement strand
GTGATCATCGCCGCAACAACCGCCGCCGCGGTCGCCGCCGCGCGTGAAATGTTCGACGGCCGCTTCGGCGATGCCGGCGCGGAAGTCGTGATCGAGGAGTTCCTGGACGGCGAAGAGGCCAGCTTCATCGTGATGGCCGACGGCCGCAACATACTGCCGTTCGCCAGCTCCCAGGATCACAAGCGGCGCGATGACGGCGACCTCGGACCTAACACCGGCGGCATGGGTGCGTATTCGCCCGCGCCCGTGGTCACGCCGGCGGTGCACGCGCGGGTGATGCGCGAGATCATCGAGCCGACCATACGCGGGCTCGCGGCGGACGGCATGCCATACACGGGCTTTCTCTACGCCGGGCTGATGATCGCAGCCGACGGTGCGCCGTCCGTGATCGAATTCAATTGCCGCTGCGGCGATCCGGAAACACAGCCGATGATGGCGCGCCTGCGTTCCGACCTGACGCTGTTATTTGAGGCCGCACTGCAGGGCCGTCTCGACGGCGTCAGCGCCGACTGGGATCCGCGCGCCGCGCTGGGCGTGGTGCTCGCGGCGGGTGGCTACCCGGACGCTGGCAGCAAGGGCGCGACGATTTCCGGTCTTGACCGGGCGGCAGGCATGCCGGGAAAGGTCCTGCACGCCGGCACCCGGCTTGCGGACCCGGCCGATGCTAACAGCGCGGTGCAGACCAACGGTGGCCGCGTGTTATGCGCCGTCGGCCTGGGCGCGACGGTTGCCGAGGCGCAGCAGCAGGCCTACGCGCTCTGCAGTGCGATCAGCTGGGAAGGGATGCGCTACCGCCGGGATATCGGCTATCGGGCCGTGGCGCGCGAACGCGCGGCCCGCTGACGCGTCAACGGACTAGAAGCTGACGCGGAAGAACACTTCCGGTCCCTTGGTTTCGAGCTTGAAGCGGCCCGGATTATTCACGTCGGACGAATTGGCGTTGATGTTGATCATCGTGTAACCCAGGCCGAACGCGACATTGGGTCGCCAGCGATACTGGGCATCGAAGTGATAGTCGCTGAACTCGCCGTTGACGTCGCTGACATCGACGGTCAGCAACTGGGCGCGCGCGGTGACGGCCCAGCGCCGCGAAATCCGCCACGCGCCATCGAGCGCCAGCGTCGGCAGCACGGTCACCGCGTGGCCCTTTTCGCGGATCCGGCGCGCGGTGATCTCGGCTTCGCCGTCCGCGTCGGCGACATGCAACCCAAGGCCCAGGCCAGCCTCGTACTTCTCGCGGTGCAAGAATGACCAGGTGTAGGTAAAACCTAACAGCCGGATATCCGTGCTCGACTCGACACGATCATTGACGTTGTAGCTGGTCGTGTCAAATTGGATCTGCCGGGTCAGGCGCCGGTCGCCGTAACGAGCGAGCTTGAAATAGTCGACCCTGAGCCGGTGATCATCGCGCAGCCGAAAACCGAGTTCCATGCGACCCTGGTCGATCTGGTCGTCATAACCAAGGTCGTCCTCGGCACTGACCTCGGTGCCGGCCTGCGCAGTGGTCGGATCCCGGCGCGCGAACGTGGTCACGCCGGCACGGTAATAACTGCCGCGAATGTAAAAATGGTCGTTGATCGGGCTCTGGATTTCCCGGGGCCCCTTGCTCGGCGCCTGCGCTACCGCGAGCCCGGGCAGCACAAGCAAACAGACCGCGAGGCCCCGCATTTTGATCCCGGCAAACCGCACGTCAGCGCTTCATCGCCTCAAAGAAGTCGGCGTTCGACTTCGTGTCCTTCATCTTGTCGATGAGGAACTCGATCGCCGCAAGTTCATCCATCGGATGCAGCAGCTTGCGCAGAATCCAGATCTTCTGCAGCTCACCTGGCTCCGTGATCAGCTCTTCCTTGCGGGTGCCCGAACGATTGATGTTCACGGCCGGGAACACGCGCTTTTCCGCGACCCGGCGGTCGAGGTGAATTTCGCTGTTACCAGTGCCCTTGAACTCTTCGTAAATGACATCGTCCATCTTGGAGCCCGTGTCGATCAGCGCGGTCGCAATGATGGTCAGCGAGCCGCCCTCCTCGATGTTGCGCGCGGCGCCAAAGAAGCGCTTCGGCCGCTGCAACGCATTGGCATCCACGCCGCCGGTCAGCACCTTGCCGGAACTCGGCACCACGGTGTTGTAGGCGCGCGCCAGGCGGGTGATCGAATCTAACAGAATCACGCAGTCCTTCTTGTGTTCAACCAGTCTCTTGGCTTTTTCTATCACCATTTCGGCGACCTGGACGTGACGCGATGCCGGTTCGTCAAAAGTCGACGAAACCACTTCGCCCTTGACGGTGCGCTGCATTTCCGTCACTTCTTCCGGACGTTCGTCGATCAGCAGCACGATCAGGTACACCTCGGGGTGATTGGCCGTGATCGCGGTCGCGATGTTCTGCAGCAGCATCGTCTTGCCGGCCTTGGGCGGCGATACGATCAGGCCGCGCTGGCCCTTGCCGAGGGGCGCCACCAGGTCGATCACGCGTGCCGTAATGTCTTCGGTGGAGCCGTTGCCGCGTTCCAGCTTGAGCCGCCGGGTCGGGTGCAACGGCGTCAGGTTCTCGAACAGGACCTTGTTGCGTGCGCTGTTCGGCGAGTCGTAGTTGATTTCGCCGACCTTCAGCAGCGCAAAATAGCGCTCGCCATCCTTCGGCGGGCGGATCAGGCCCGAAATGCTGTCGCCGGTCCGCAGATTGAAGCGGCGTATCTGTGACGGCGAAATGTAGATATCGTCCGGGCCGGCGAGGTAAGAGCCGTCGGGCGAGCGCAGGAAACCGAAGCCGTCCTGCAGAATTTCCAGCACGCCGTCGCCATAGATCGGCGCGCCGTCCTTGCCCTGCGCTTTCAGGATGCCGAAAATGATGTCCTGCTTGCGCGAGCGACCCATGTTCTCGACGCCCAGCGAATTGGCCATGTCCATCAGTTTGTTGATGGGCATGCTCTTCAGCTGGTTGAGGTTCATCGACTTGCGCGACTGCGCCAGTTCCTCGGGGCTGATGATTTCGGCGTCTTCGCCTGAATCGATGAACGGAGTCTGGTCCGGGATCATGTCATCCGGAAGCCGGTTGCCGTGATTGCCGCGGTTGCCGTGACCGCCACCACCGTGGCCGCCGCCACCACCACCGCCGCCATGCCGCGGACCCTTGTTAGGCCGGTTACGACCACCCTGATTGCCCAGATAGCCCCTCACAGGTTGCTATCCAGGAACGCGGCCAGTTGCGATTTTGACAGCGCGCCGACTTTCTGCGCTTCCACCGTGCCGTTCTTGAACAGGATCAGCGTGGGTATGCCGCGGATGCCGAATTTCGGCGGTGTTTGCGGGTTTTCGTCGATATTGAGCTTGGCGATGCGGAGCTTGTCTTTGTACTCCGTGGCCATTTCATCGAGGATCGGGGCGATCATCTTGCAGGGACCGCACCACTCAGCCCAGAAGTCCAGCAGGACGGGCTTGTCGGATTGCAGGACATCGGATGCAAAGCTGGCATCCGACGTATGAACGATTAGCGAATTACTCACGCTGTGAAATCTCCGTTTTGATAACGAGTTAGTTAGGTTGCGGGCTTCCGGTGTGAATTACCGGTGAGAACGCCCAATTGAAAGTCCTGACAAGAACGCTGGGTAAAGGGTTAGACTTAAGTAGCCTTGGAAACGAGACGGAACGCCCCGTTGGTGACTGTATTTTTAGCCGGTCGCCCCTAGATTTGCAAGCGCCTCGTTCAAACCCACGGATTTATCAGCGTTTTTTGTCAAAATAACATGTCAGACGATAGCCATTTATCAGAACTTAGATTCGATGCCCTCGGCCTGCACCCCGATGTCATGCGCGGGGTCGAAAGCGCCAAGTTTAGCCGCTGCACGCCCATCCAGGCCCAGACATTGCCGCCGGCGCTGCTGCGCCGCGACGTGGCAGGCCAGGCGCAGACCGGTACCGGCAAGACCGCAGCCTTCCTGGTTGCGCTGTACGAGAATCTGCTAACAAATCGTCCTGCCGAAAGCCGCCCGGCTAACGCGATTCGTGCGCTGGTGGTCGCGCCAACCCGCGAGCTGGCGGTGCAGATTCACAAGGATGCCGAGAGCCTGGGTCAGTTCACCGGCCTGCGCCAGGCGGTCGTGTTTGGCGGCGTGGACTACGAGAAACAGCGCACGCAGCTCGCCAACGGCGTGGACGTGCTGATCGGCACGCCTGGCCGCATCATTGATTACTTCAAGCAGCACGTTTTTGACATGCGGCACGTGCAGGTCGTGGTGCTCGACGAGGCCGACCGCATGTTCGATCTCGGTTTCATCGCCGACATCCGCTTCCTGCTGCGGCGCCTGCCGCCGCCGGACCGGCGCCAGTCCATGCTGTTTTCCGCCACGCTGTCGCAACGCGTGCTGGAACTCGCCTACGAGCACATGAACAGCCCGGAGCTGGTGCGCATCGAGCCGGACAAGATGACCGTCGATCGCGTGCGTCAGGTCATCTATTACCCTTCAATGGAGGAAAAAATCCCGTTGCTGGTGGGCCTGCTGCGCAGGGCGGAAGCGCATCGCACCATGATCTTCGTAAACACCCGGCGCATGGCCGAACGACTCGAAGAAACGCTGCGCGCGAACAGCATCAATGCGCAGGCGTTGTCGGGCGACGTGCCGCAGAACAAACGCCTGCGGTTCCTCAAGAGCTTTCATGACGGCAGCCTGGCGGTCCTGATCGCAACCGACGTCGCGTCACGTGGCCTGCACATTCCGGACGTCAGTCACGTCTTCAATTTCGACCTGCCACAGGACCGCGCCGACTACGTGCACCGCATCGGCCGCACCGCGCGCGCCGGCGCCGAAGGCGACGCCATCAGCTTTGCCTGCGAAGAGTATGCGGTAGCGCTGCCGGAAATCGAAGAATACATCGGCCACAAGATCCCGTTTGAACCAATCACCCCTGACCTGTTAGCCGAGATCAAGCGCCCGCTACGCGATCCTAACGCCCCACCGCGTGAACGCGCGCCGCGGTTCGACCGTCCCGGCGGCGGCGGGGGCGGCCGGCGTGGTGGTGGCGGCGGCGCCGGGCGCAGCAGACCACCGTCCGGTGGCCGTGGCAGCCGCGCACGCAGTGGGCCGCGTTAGCTGATGAGCCGGCGGCGCGTCCCGGCAATCTGCGCGCTTGGCGTGTTGCTGCTCGGCGCAGCGGCAGCCCGCGCCGACGTGGTTGTGGCGACCGCGGGCGGATTTGTGGTGCGTAGTGCGGTCGTCGTTCCGGCCGGCCCGGCGCAAGCCTGGAAGCGGTTCGTGGCGGTCGCCGGCTGGTGGAACAAGGATCACACGTTCTCCGGCAACAGCGGCAACCTGTACCTGAGGACCGCGCCCGGTGGCTGCCTGTGCGAGCGCCTCCCGGGCGGCGGTTTTGTCGAGCATCTGCACGTTGTGTACGCCGACCAGGGTCGCATGCTGCGACTCGCTGGTGGACTCGGCCCGTTGCAGGGCATGGGAGTCTCAGGCGCCTATACGGTTGAATTCAAGACCCGGGGCGCACAAACCGAGGTGGTGGCGATCTACGTGGTCAACGGCTTCGATGCCCAGGGCCTGGACAAGATCGCGCCGGTCGTCGACCAGGTGCTGTCGGGTCAGCTGCAGAGCTTCGCCGCTAAGCTAACAAATCGCTGACTCCGCGGATCGGCACAAACCCCGAGCGGTCGCCATCATGGTAGGGACTCAGTCCGCCGCCGCTGTCGGGCTCAGTGACAATGGCCAGCGCGGCGATGCCGGCGCGCGCGCCGGACGCCAGCACCGTCGGGCTGTCGTCGACGAACAGGGTGCGTTGCGGGTCGAATTGCTCGCGCTTGCGCAGCTGCTGCCAGAAACGCGGATCTTCTTTCGGTGCGCCAAAGGGATGCGAGCTGTAGGCGGCATCTAACAAATCCAGCACCTGGGTCCGTTCATGCTTCAGCGCCAGTATCGCCGGGTGGGAATTGGTGCACAGCACCGCGCGTTTGCCCATGCGACGCAGTGCTAACAGAAAATCGCGCGCGCCGGCCAGCCAGTAGATGCCGCCGGCCATTTCGCGATGCAGGGCCGCCAGGTCCAGCTCCAGCTCGCGCGACCAGAAATCGATGCAATACCATTCGAGTTTGCCGCGCCAGTGGCGAAATTTGGGCGCCAGTTCCGCCTGGGCGGCCGCCAGCGACAGGTTGCGCGCCGCCGCATAACGCCGCGGCATCTCGGCCATCCACAGGCGATTGTCGAACGCCAGGTCCAGCAATGTCCCGTCCAGATCCAGCAGCACGGTGTCGATCCGGGTCCAGTCGGGAAATCGTGAAAGCTGGGGCATGGCAGGCGTCTATGATACCTGCCCGTGATATTTGATCTGCATACCCACAGCCATCATTCCGATGGCCTGCTGTCGCCAGCGCAACTCGCCGCGCTCACTGCCGAGCGCTGCGTCGAGCTGATTGCGCTCACCGACCATGACACGATTGCCGGCTGCGGGGAGATGCGCGCCGCCTGCGCCAGCCACAACCTGAAGTTTGTCGCCGGCGTCGAGTTGTCATGCAGCTGGCGGGGCCAGACCCTGCATGTGCTCGGCCTGGCGATCGATTGCGGTCATGGACCGCTGCACGGGCATCTCGAGGGCCTGTTGCAGTTGCGCCGCGAGCGCATGCGCCTGATTGCCGAACGGCTGACGCGGCGTTGCGGCGCCGAGTTCGGTTTGTTAGCCGACGAGGTCGCAAGGACAGTGCCCGTGCCGACTCGCATGCACCTGGCGCGCGAGCTGGTGCGCGCCGGGCATTGCGAGCACACCGGATTCGCCTTCAAGGATTACCTGACGCGCGGCCGGCCAGGCTATGCACCCAGCCAATGGCCCGATCTGCAGGCGACTTTGCAGGTCATCGCCGCCGCCGGCGGGCAGGCCGCACTGGCCCATCCGCATCGCTACAAATTATCGTCCGGCGCGCTGCGCAGCCTGGTAGCCGAGTTTGCCCAGTCCGGCGGGCGGGCCCTGGAATGCAGCAGCGGGCCGACCAGCCCCAACGATGTCGCACGCCTTGCGAGCCTGGCGGCGGCGCACGGGCTGTCGGTATCCGCAGGCTCTGATTTTCACGATCCGGCGAATCCGTGGAATACGCCGGGACGGTTCGCTAAGCTACCGGCCGGCGCCGACCTGCTGGCCTCGTATCTCGATAAAGCGCATGGATGAACCCGAAGACAATGTCGATCGCGAACTTTTCAGGAACATTGAAAAGCTGCGGCAACTGCGCATAGAGCATCGCGACATGGACGAAGTCATCGCGCGCCTGATCATGGATCCGGGTGCTAACGAACTGCAGATCAAGCGGCTCAAGAAGCGTAAGCTGATGCTCAAGGACCAGATTACCCGCGTGGAAAGCCAGTTGATTCCGGACCTCAACGCGTGAACGAGATTGTGCCAATGAACAATGACAGCAGCAGTTTCTGGATGCAGGTCACCCGTCCGGAGGTCTTGGGCGAACTGATCGCCATCGTGACTGCGGTGCTGCTGGCCATTATTTCCTCGCGGGTCATGGTCGCGTGGCATCGCCGCCATGGCCGCAGGCTGATGGGTACCGGATGGCACGTACGCCTGCTGGAATGCGCCACCCTGCTCGCTCCGTATCTCATCGCACTGGTGTTGCTGACAATCACCCAGCTGGCATTGCGCAAGGCCGCCGTAGACGTCGCCACGCTGGACGTCGCAATTCTGCTGCTCGCGGCGCTGGTGGCCGTGCGTCTCGGTGTCTATATCATCAGGATGCTGGTCGGCCCCGATTCCTGGGTAAAAGCCTGGGAAGCAAGACTGACGTTGATCCTGTGGCTCGCAGCCACATTTGAATTGCTGGGCTGGTTCAATCGCATCGAGTCAACGCTCGACGCTATCGATCTGCTGCCCGGTAAGGCGACCTTCACGCTGTGGTCGCTGCTGAAAGGCATCGTCGTCGTCACCGGCTTCGTCATCGTCACCAGTGTGGTCGCGCGCGCGATCGAGCAGCGCGTGATGACGGTCGCGTCACTTGCGCCGTCGACGCGCATCGGCATTGCCAAGTTTTCGCAATTCTTTCTGATCAGCCTCGGCATATTGCTGGGCATCAATGCCGCCGGCGTTGATCTCACCGCATTGACAGTGCTTACAGGCGCGATCGGCTTCGGCCTTGGCTTCGGCCTGCAGGCAATTATCAGCAACTTTGTCAGTGGTTTTGTGCTGTTGATGGACAAGTCCATCAAGCCGGGCGACGTCATCAGCTTTACCGGGCACACCGGCACCAGCACCGAAAACTTCGGCTGGGTCCAGGAATTGCGCGGCCGCTATGTCGTGGTGCGCGACCGCGACGGTGTCGAAACGCTGGTGCCGAATCAGAATCTGATCACCAACTCGGTCATCAACTGGAGTTATTCCGACCAGCGCGTGCGGCTGCGGTTGCCGGTGCTGATCAGCTATGACGACGATCCGGAACTGGCGCTCGGCCTGCTGGTCGAGGCCGCGAGCAGTCATCCACGCATACTCAAGGATCCGCAGCCGGTGTCGCGCTTGTTAGCATTCGACGACTACGGCATGCGCCTAGAGGCGCGTTTCTGGATTCGCGATCCGATGAACGGCGTCAACAACATCCGCTCTGACATCAACCGGGTGATCTGGCGCCTGTTTCGCGAGCATGGCATCAAGATTCCGGTCGCGCAGCGCGAGATTCGCATCCTCAATACGCCAGGCAACGCTGCACCCGCAACCGCGATCACCGCGCAGGGCGACCTCGATCTGACGATGCGGATGCGGGCGCCCATCAAGCCGTCCACGGAAGATTGAGCCGATGGGCTACACGCTCGCGGGCCTCGCAATCGACGACCGCGACCTGGAATTCCGTTACGTACGCTCGGCGGGCCCGGGCGGGCAGAACGTCAACAAGGTAGCGACGGCTGCGCAGCTGCGCTTCCATTTCATGGACTGCGCTGCGCTCAGTGATTCGGTCCGCGCGCGCCTGTCGGCTCTTGCAGGCCAGCGCCTGGCAGGCGGCGTCGATATCCTGATAGTGGCGCGCGAACATCGCACACAGGAACAGAACCGTGGCGCGGCACTGCGCCGGCTGGAAGAATTACTGCAGCGGGCACAGCATGTGCCGAAAGTCCGGCGCCCGACCAGGCCCGGACGCGCTGCCAAGGAACGCCGCCTCGATCACAAGACCCAGGCCGGCAAGCGCAAGAAACTGCGCTCGCGGGTCAGCGCCTTCGACTGAGCCTCAGGTGCGCAACCGTTCGGCGAGCTTGTCTAACAGCTTGCTGAATGTGGACGTACCGGCCTTGGCGGTGGCGCGTCTGCCAGGCAGGTTCACGCGCTCTCCCCTGCCATTGTCGATACTGAGCTGGCTTGCGCCCAGGATTTCCAGCGTTTCCTCGAGCGTACGGTTCGCACCCGAACGCGCCGCGCCGCGCTGCAGGACCCGTGCTGATGCAGCTGCGGGTTTGGCGGCGCCCGCCGCGGGTTGCGCCACGGGTTTCGGCGCAGCCTGTGCTGCAGGTTTGACAGCCGCATCGGGCTTCGCGCCGGGCTCGGCTGTTGGCAGCAACTTGATTTCATCGCTCTTGGATTCCGCGGCATGGCGCACCGGCGATGTCTTGTCGACATCTATACCGCCGGTCGCATCGGCCTGGGAACGTTCCCGGTTGCTAACAGGCACGACCGCAACCGACTTGAATTCGGCCCGAACGTACTGCGCGACCTGCTTGGCCGACAGCACATCGGAGAAAAAGCCCAGGCGCAGTCCGTACCAGCGGCGGCCTTCGAACTGGCAACCCACCGTGTACAGGGTGTACGCGCGGAAAATCGCGAGCGGCGGGATGCTGCGTATGTCAATCGGCGTCGGCGACCACTCCAGCTGCACCGCAAACGGCACGGGAAGATTCTTGCTCAGATCCTTGCGCAGCGCGTGCAACGAATGCTCATCCAGCTTGTGGAGCATCGGCACGTCGCTGTACAACTGCGCGTCCGGCGGAGTGGCCGCCGGTCCACGCTCGAGAATGCGCATGACCTGGCTGTCGGACAGGTCGCGGGCCGTGGCCGGCATGTCGGCTGGCGCTGCGGGACTCGCGCTGACCGGCGCAGGTGCAGGTGCAGGTGCAGGGGCGGATACTGGCTTCGCCGGCTGGCTGTTAGCAGGCTTGGGCGGCGACAACACTGGCGGTGCAGCGCTGGGACGCTGGATCTGGACGACCTCGGGCGCGACGCCCCGCACTGCAGACGTGCTGAGGTCATCCGCAACCGGCAACGTCTCGTCTGCGGTCGGCAACGACCGATGCAGGCCGGTTGCCGCGTTATTGGCAGATACGGCTGCCGATGCCGGCTCCTCGACCGCCGGCCCGGCGGTGTTGTTGCCGCGCAGCTTCTTGCCTGGCGCTTCGCTGACCCAAGCTCCGGGATAAACAGACCGGACTACGGCCAGCAGCTGCTCTGCTTCTGCACGGGTCGCAAAGTATCCCATGTGCAGGCGAAAGCGCTCGCGGCCGTCTTCGCGCCGGCGGCTAACAAAGAAAGTGAAGCGCTCGAGTTCCTTGAATGCCGGCCGCACCAGCGACATCGGCGTGGTGGATGAACACAGGTTGATGACCAATTGCTCGGCACCGGGCGCGGTGGCGAGCAAAGCATCTCCTGCCAAATTAGCAGCTGGCTGATTCATAGCGCAATTTCCCCGGTCAAACCTGTGCAATGCGGATGCACGGCCGGGGTGAAGTTTGGCCGCAGGCGGTGCGCCCGGCTGTGCCTCAGGTCTCAGACGTCAGGACAGAAATTGCCGCGGTATTTGCCGTATTCGACATAACAAAAATGGCTTTGACAGATGCTGCCCGCTGGAGCAAAAGGTCAACGCAGCTTCAGCGTGCCTGTCTCATTGAACGGGATACTGCGCAGGATTCCCGAGGCCAGTGCGACCTTGCCATGAATGTTGTATTCGATGCTATCGGGCGTGCCGTCGCGATTGCCACGCAGTACATTGACCAGCATGCCCGCCATGTTAGCTGTCACCATCATGTCGAATTCGGCCTCGCCCATGCGTGGCACGGTGAAGCTGTTAGCTGTCATGCCGTGGCCGAATTCTTCGCCGGCAACGTCGATGGCGTAGGTGATGCCCTTGACCGCCAGGTCGCGATCGTTCGGGTTCTGCACGCGCATGCGGACCTTGAGGCGCTGCTCGAACAGGTCGCCCTTGACGAGCTGCGCATCGACCAGTGACAGCCGCGGAGTTTCCATGCGGCCACCGAGCGCGCCGCAGCTGGCAAGTAAGCTGCTCGCCGCCAGAACCGCGAGCGTTCTCTGTAGCGCCATCACAAGGCCTCCGTAAGATTCCGAATGACTGTAGCAGACCTGGCTGAACGCAGGCTTAGCGACCGGTCACAGGAATCAGACCCGGCCCGCCGCCGCAAGTTCGCCGTGCAATTGCCGGGCAAGCGCCCCGGTCAACGCCTCGTCGGGGAGTTGCCAGCTCCAGTTGCCGTCCGGACGGCCGGGCGTGTTGTAGCGTGCCTCGCTGCCGAGCCCGAGCAGGTCCGGAACCGTCAGCACCGCCAGGGCGGCCCGCGAACCGAGCAATTCCTGGCGCATGGCGGTCGCCAGCTGCCCCGGTGCCACGCCAAGCCGGGCACAGGCACGCCGCAAGGTCTCGCTGTCGAGACCTAACACCCAGCCGGGTGTCGTATCGTTGTCGTGGGTACCGAGATAGGCCACCGCATTCGAGCGAAAATTCTCGGGAAGGTGCAGATTGGCCGGATCGCCGTCAAAGGCGAACTGCATGACATGCATGCCGGGCAGCGCAAACTGATCGCGCAGCGCGTGCACGTCCGGCGTAATTTCGCCCAGGTCCTCGGCGATGAACGGCAGCTGTGGGAAATCGGTGCGCACGGCGGCGAGAAAATCGGCGCCGGGCGTGTCCCGCCAGTGCCCCGCGCGCGCATTGCCCGAACCGGGCGCCACCACCCAGTGCGCGGCCAGCGCCCGGAAGTGATCGATGCGTAGCCAGTCGCAGCGGTGCAGCGCCGCGCGTATCCGGCGGCGAAAATGCGCGAAGCCGTTGGCGCTCGCATAATGCCAGTCGTAGACCGGGTTGCCCCATAACTGGCCATCGGCGGAAAAATAGTCCGGCGGCACCCCGGCTAACAAGGCCGGCCTGCCCTGGGCATCCAGCACGAACTCGCGCCGATGAACCCAGACATCGACAGCGTCCGGCGCTACGTACATCGGCAGGTCGCCGATCAAGCGGATGCTGCGGCGGTGCGCGTGGGCGCGCAGCGCGCGCCAGGCCTGTTCGAACGCAAGCTGCTGCAGCTCGACCGCCCGTATCTCGGGAGCTAACAGCACCCGCATGTATGTCAACCGGTCGGTATCGCGATCACGCAGCTCGGGAGGCCAGTCCGCCCAGCTGGGGCCGTGACGGGTCGCGAGCGCCTCATACAGCGCGTAGTCCGGCAGCCAGTCGCTGTTGTCGGTTCTGAAGCGCTCGAGCCCGTGGTCATTGGCCGGGCTGGCCGCCGGCAGCAAGGCGGCGTTGCCGGCACAGTCCGACCGCACCCAGTACGGTGAGCCGTCGGATCCGACCGGGCCTAACGGCAGCATCTGCCAGACACGGAAACCGGCCGCGGCCAGCCAGTCGACAAACTCATGCGCGGGCGCACCCAGTGCGCCCGGCCCCAGGGCGGCCGGATGCAACAGCACGCCCGCAGCGCGGTGGCCGCCGGTCAGAGCGTGCTCAACCATCGGCTCGGCGCATGCTGCCGCCGCCCTCCACGGCCTCACCGCCGCGCGACAGCGGTTGTTCCAGCACAGCCGGCGGCTCCTCGCCTAACAAACGGTACAGCGCGGTCAGCTGCCGGCGATACAGCCGATCGAAACTCGCGACCGCCTCCGCGGGGTTGTAGCCGCCGAACCACCAGAACCAGTCGGAACTCTCGCACTGCGCCAGCTGGTGTTCCGCGGCGGCCAGCTGCTGTGGAGACAGCCGCCCCGACGCGCGCACCGCATCGAAGCAGGATTTTGCCGCGCACAGCAGGTCCCAGGCCTGGTTCTTGTCCGCATCGCCCATCCAGGTGGACAGCGTGCCGTGTACCCAGCTGCCTGCCACGACCTGCGTCAGCACCGCCGGCACGACGGCGCGCTCGCTCGCCGCCGACAGCGTGGTCAGTTCCAGCCGCGGATTGTCAGCCAGCCGGCGATAGAGCGCGTCCAGGAACCAGTAACCGTTGTCCGGGTAGTGCTCCCAGGCGTTTTCGCCATCGAGCGCAATCAGCACGCAGCGGCCGGCGTCGCCGTGATACAGGTCGGCCAGCTTTGTTAGCTCATGATCGAGGTGCGCCGCCGCATCATCGCCGTGCCAGCTGGAATACTCAAAGCCGACCAGGTCCGACAACCGGTCGCTGCGAAAGAAACAGTGCAGGCGCGCAGCGCGCAGCCGCCAGGGCTGGTCAAAGCCCGTCTCGCCGAGCTCTGAATGGCTGGCCGCCAGCGACGCGCGCAGTACATTGGCGCCCGAGGCCGCCCACTCAAAGCCGCGACTGTCGAGCAGCTCGAGCGTGGCGCGGCTGATCGCCCCTTCCGCAGGCCAGCAGCCCTTGGGCGGGAAGCCGAACTCGACCGTGAATCGCCGGATCGCCTCGTCCACGTGCCACGTCGCGCGCTCGGCGCCACCCGTATAGCCACTCGTTTGCGGCAACGGCAGCTCAGGCTGCGATTCGCGCGCGGCGCCAAAATCCTGCAGCAGCGGCAGGATCGGATGCGAATACGGCGTGACACTCAACTCGACCCGGCCGGCTTCTGCGAGCCGCCGCCAGCGCGGCAGAATGCCGGCGAGCGTGTCGGCGATCAGTGTCAGCAGCATGCGCCGATCGGCAGCATCAAAATCGCGCTCCTTGGCCATCAGGCGCCTGACAACCAGACTGTCACGCCGCAGCACCTCACCGCACCAGGCGAGGTGGTACCAGACCGCAATATCCCGCAGCAGCGCATCGCTGGCGTAGCCGGCCTGCAACTCATCGCCAAAGGACTCGGCAATGGTGGCGAGCGCGAGATACGCTGGAAAACGCTCGATCATGCGGGGTTTCTGTGCGCGCAGGCAGGCGCGCAACGCGCCGACCCTGGCGGCAGGCGCCTCGGGCAGCGGCTGTTCTGTCAGCAACGCCAGCACCGCGTCGCTGACCGGCTCACCCTGCTCGAGGTGGCGTCGCAGCATGCGTACATAGTCATTGAGCTGCTCGATCAGCACCGGCGTCACATTGATCACCGCGCGCGCCGCCGGGTTGGCCTCGAGGTGCGCGGCCATGTCGGAATAATCCTTGAGGCCGTGCAGGTAGGTCCAGGGCAGCGCGTACTCGCCGGTCAGTGCATCGCGGTAGTGTGGCTGATGCATGTGCCACAAGAGCACCACGGGCAGGCGCCCGCGCGAATCGAGATTCATCAATCGCGGCCCATCGGTCAGGGCCCGCGCACCATGTCGGGCGTTACCAGGATCACGCCTTTTTCCGTTACTTCATAGCGCTGGCGGTCGGCATCGGGATCAACGCCAATCTGCGTGTTGTCGGGAATCTCGCAGCCCTCGTCGATGATGGCGTTGCGGATCGTGCACTGCTTGCCGATCTGCACGTTAGGCATGATGACGGAGCGGGTGATCTTGGACCCGTCTTCGACGCGCACATTGGAAAACAGCAGCGAGTTCCGCACCAGCGCGCCTGAGACGATGCAGCCGCCGGCGACCATGGAATTGATGGCCGCGCCGATGCGCTCGCCGTCCTCGAGCACGAATTTTGCCGGTGGCTGCTGCACCTGGTAGGTCCAGATCGGCCATTCCTCGTCGTAAATGTTGAGCTCCGGATTGACCGCCACGAGCTCGATGTTAGCTTCGTAAAATGCATCGATGGTGCCGACGTCGCGCCAGTAACTCTGCGCGCGGGTCTTGACGTCCTGGAATGGATACGCGAACACCTGCTTGTCGGTGATACAGTTGGGAATGATGTTCTTGCCGAAATCATGCGCGGAGCTGGCGTCGGCCGCGTCGGCTATCAGCAATTTCTCGAGCAGGCGCGTGTTGAACACGTAAATGCCCATGGATGCGAGCGCCACGTCAGGCCGGCCCGGCATCGGGTCCGGTTCCGCCGGCTTTTCGGCAAACTTGATGACGCGATTCCATTCGGTGGTGGTCATCACGCCGAAGCCGCGCGCCTGCTCGCGCGGCACCTCGACCACGCCGACGGTGACGTCCGCGCCTTTTTCCACGTGATACGCAATCATCGGACCGTAGTCCATCTTGTAGATGTGGTCGCCGGCCAGCACCAGCACATGCTTCGGCCGGTGCGCGAGTATCCATTCGATGTTCTGGAACACCGCGTCGGCGGTGCCGCGATACCAGTGCTCGCCCAGCTGTTGCTGCGCGGGACTCACTTCGACGAACTCGCCGAATTCGCCGCGCAGAAAACCCCAGCCGCGCTGAATGTGCTGGATCAGTGACTGCGACTTGTACTGCGTCAGCACGCTGATCTGCCGGATGCCCGAATTCAGGCAATTCGACAGGACGAAATCGATGATGCGGAACTTGCCGCCGAATGGCGTGGCCGGTTTGCAGCGATGTGCGGTCAGTCCCTTGAGACGCTCGCCGCGCCCGCCCGCCATGATGACGCCCAGCGTGCCGCTGGTCAGGCGGCTGACGTAACGACCAGAGGAAGCTCGGGCTGGCTGTTTCGGCATAGAGCCTATATAAGCATAAGCTCCTTACGATGTCCTCGCCCCAAACTAAACTTCTGCAGTCTTTAGCGCCGGATTTTGCCCGGCTGGCCGATGCACGGCACCATGACCCGCATGGCGTGCTGGGTCTGCACCGCCATGGCGCGGATTGTGCCGTGCTGGCCCATATCCCCGGCGCCATCTCCGTTGCATTCGATGCCGAGGCTGCGAGTCGCATTGGCGACAGCGATTTTTTTCTCTGGTATGGGGCGCCGGGCGTCCTGCCAACGCACTACACGGTCAGATGGCGCGGCGCGGACGGCCGCGAACATTCGCAGGTCGATCCCTACAGTTTCGCCTCGCAGATCGGCGATGCGGATCTCGCGAAATTCACGCGCGGCGAGCACGACTCTGCCTGGCGCATCCTGGGCGCCCAGGTCACGGAAGTCGACGGCGTCGCCGGCACGCAGTTCGCCGTGTGGGCGCCCGATGCCGAGCGTGTTAGCGTGGTTGGCAATTTCTGCCTGTGGGACGGGCGCCGCTACCCGATGCGCAATCGTGGCGCTTCCGGTGTCTGGGAAATCTTCGTGCCCGGCATCCAGGCCGGCGAAGCCTACAAGTTTGAGATCCGCGGCCGTCGCGATGGCAGCGTGCATCTCAAAAGCGATCCTTATGCTCGCGCCAGCGAGCTGCGGCCGGCCACTGCGTCAATCGTCGCCGCGCCGGCCGCACACC
>DAIQQI010000481.1:0-1544 GCA_036786925.1 Steroidobacteraceae bacterium | reverse complement strand
ATGGCCATCAGTTGCAGCAGGCTGACACCGCTGGACGGCGGCGACGCCGAGCACAGCAGGTAGGTCCGGTATTTGTTGCAGACCGGCTTGCGCTTGACCGGGCGATAGGCGGCCAGGTCGGCCGTGTTCAGCGTACCGGCGAGCGGCGCTTCTGCGATCCGCCGCGCAATCGATTCGGCAACCTCGCCCTGGTAGATCGCGCTGGGTCCTTCCGCGGCCAGCCGCCTGACAAACTGCGCATAGCGCGGGTTCGCGAGGATGTCGCCTGCGCTGACTAACGCGCCGTCGGCCTTGGTGAAGTACCCGCGTACATCGGGCATCGCGGTTTGCGGAAACCTGCTGTGAACGAAGCGATCGATGCGTGCTGACACCGGGAAGCCGGTCTCCGCCTGCTGCGCGGCGCTCGCGAACAAGCCGGCCCAGGGTCGCTTGCCATGCTCCTGGTGCGCGAGCGACAGCATCGCTATCACACCCGGCGCCCCGGTGGCGCGACCGGAGGTCATCGCCACGCCGCGCCCGAGCGGCCGGCCCGAGTCGTCCAGGAACATGCGCGGATCAGCTAACGCCGGCGCTGTTTCGCGGCCATCGTAAACTTCGATGCGGCGCGTGCGGGTGTCGTACCGCAGCATGAAGGCACCGCCACCCAGGCCGGAGCTTTGCGGCTCGACCAGGCCAAGCATGGCCTGGACCGCGATGGCCGCATCGACCGCGTCACCACCGGCTTGCAGGATCTCCATCCCGGCCCGGGCAGCTAACGGGTGGGCGGCGGCAACCACCATCGGCCGCCCCGAAGGCGCGCGCGACGCCGCGACATCCTTTGCCGCCGCGCCGATCGCGCAGAACAACAGTGGAACCAGGAGCAGCCGCTTCACGAAGCGAGCCCGCCAACGACAAAAGCTGCGATGCAAGTCATGCCGGTAATTTGCGGGATAGTGGCAGGCAGCGCAACAGCTATGTGCAGGCCAGCGACCGCAGCATTGGCGTGCGCTGATCGGCTACCAGCTGAATAGCGCGACGGCCAGTACCGTTCCCAGGATGGGGATGATGATCGTCAGGGCTGCGACTGCGGGATACGCCGCCGCGTAACTTTCGCGGCAGATTGCCCGGATAGTCGTGACCACGTAGCCGTTGTGAGGCAACGAGTCGAGACCGCCCGAGGCAATCGCAACGACGCGATGCAGCGCCTGGGGGTCGACACCCTGATCGAGGTAGTGCGGTGCTAACAGCGGCAGCGCAATACTCTGCCCGCCGGACGCAGAACCGGTCAGTCCGGCGATCACGCTGACTGCGACTGCGGCGCCGATCAGCGGCTCGCCCGGCAGTTGCGTCATCACCTCCACGGCCGACTGGAACCCGGCGGTCATTTTCGCGATGCCACCAAACCCGACCACCGCCGCCGTGTTAGCAATGGCGATCAGCGCGCCGAGCGCGCCGCCCGCGGCCGCCTGCGGCAGGCGGCCGCGCAGGAACGACCAGTTGAGCGCAATGCCCGACAGCACGCCGGCACCCAGGCTGGCGAAGGTGCCCTTGCCCTGGCTCATCAC
>DAIQQI010000246.1:0-5094 GCA_036786925.1 Steroidobacteraceae bacterium | reverse complement strand
CAGAATCGACAGGAAAATGAGGTTGTCGATGCCGAGGACGATGTCCAGCGCCGTCAACGTGATGAGCGTGACCCAGGCCGCCGGGTCTGACAGCCACTCCATCATGGCATCGCGTCAATAACCTTTCGGTCTTCGCGCGGAAACAGGTGCTCGAAGCGCAGTCCCGTGTCGAGGGCCACCGCGCTGGCGATGTAGATCGAGGAATAGGTGCCGACCACGATGCCGATGATCAGCGCCGTGGAAAAACCATGCAGCACCGGCCCGCCTAACAGGAAAAGCACCACCACCACGATCAGGGTCGTGGCGCTGGTCATGATGGTGCGCGACAGCGTCTGGTTGATCGACTGGTTGAGAATATCGAGCGCGGCAACGCGTTTTTCGGCGTGGAACCGTTCGCGGATCCGGTCAAACACCACCACGGTATCGTTCAGTGAATAGCCAATGACGGCCAGTATCGCCGCGACCACCGACAGGTCGAACGGAATCCCGGTCAAGGAGAAAAAACCTAACACAATGATCGGATCATGCAGCGCAGCGAGAATGGCGCCGAGCGGCAGGCGCCAGTTGTGAAAGCGGAACACGACGTAGACGAAGATGAACACCATCGTAAAGACCAGCGACCAGATGGCGCTGTTGCGCAGATCCTTGCCGACCTGCGGGCCGACGACTTCGACGCGGCGAACCTCGGCGCTCTTGTTGAACGCCAGCGCTACCGCCTCGACATCGGCACGCATGATCTTGCTGTCCTTCACCTTGTCGGGCGGCGGCAGACGCACCAGGACATCGCGGGTGCTGCCAAAATTCTGCACCTGCGGCTCGACATAGCCGCGAGCCTCGAGACCCTGGCGAATCTGATCGAGATTGGGCTCGACCGGGAAATTCACTTCGATGGTCGTCCCACCGGTGAAGTCGATGCCGAGATTCAGCCCGCGGATGCCGAGCGACAGCAGGGAGCCCAGGATCAGTGCCCCAGACAGCCCGTACCACAGCTTGCGCGTTCCCATGAACGAAAAGCGGGTATTGGATTTGAAAAATTCCATGGTTGAATATCCGTGTTAGCTGACGGGTCAGATGGACAGGTGGGCCGGGCGCCGGGCGCCGCCGTACATCAGGGTCAGCAGGGCGCGACTGCCGAGCAAGGACGTGAACATCGACGTGGCGATGCCCAGCGACAGCACCACCGCGAAGCCGCGGATCGGACCCGTGCCATAGACCCACAGGACGATGCCCGCGATCAGGGTCGTGACGTTGGAGTCCGCAATCGCGGAAAAGGCCTTTTCGAAGCCGCTGGCGATCGCCTTCTGTGGCGTGACACCGTTGCGCAATTCCTCGCGGATGCGCTCGTAAATCAGCACGTTCGCATCGACCGCCATGCCGACCGTGAGCACCATGCCGGCGATGCCGGGCAGCGACAGCGCCGCCTTGAACATGGTCAGCAGCGCCGCGAGCAGCACGATGTTAGCTAACAGCACGAGGTTCGCGACCATGCCAAAGGTCTTGTAGTACACCGCCATGAACACGAACAGTACCAGCATGCCGAGCACCAGCGCCCGGACGCCTTTTTCGATGTTGTCCTGGCCGAGCGACGGGCCGACGACCCGCTCCTCGACCACGGAAATCGGCGCGGCGAGCGCTCCGGCCCGCAGCAACAGCGACAGCTCATTGGCCTCGTTGACGCTGAGCCCGGTGATCTGGAAGTTATTGCCGAACACGCCGCGGATGGTCGCTTGATTGATGACTTTCTCATCCTTGACGGTGCGCGAGACTTTCTCGCCGTTGACGTCGACGATCTCCTTGCGGGTCTCGAGGAAGACCACCGCCATCGGATCACCGACATGCCGGCGCGTCACCGCAAGCATTTCGTCGCCGCCCGCCGCATCGAGCTTCACCGACACCGCCGGCCCGTCCTGGGTGGTCGCCGAGGTGGCGTCGGTGAGCTGGCTGCCGGTGACGATGATGTCGCGCTTCAACAGCACCGGGGCGCCGCTGTTCGTGTTGGTGTACAGCTTCGAACCCAGCGGCACGCGGCCGCGGGTTGCCGCGTCCTGGGCGCTGTTGGCGGTATCGACCAGGCGGAATTCCAGCGTCGCGACCTTGCCTAACAAGGCGGTGACGTCCGCGGCGTTCTGCACGCCGGGCAGCTGCACTGCGACGCGGTCGCGGCCCTGGCGCTGCACGATCGGCTCGGACACGCCCAGTTCGTTGACGCGATTGCGCAGCACCGTGAGGTTCTGCTGGATCGCGGCGTCCTGGCGCTGCACGATCTGCGCGGCGCTCATCGACGCAACGATACGCGCGCCGCCGGCGGCATTCTCGACGTTGTACGTGAGATCGGGCTGGATTTCCTTCAGCGCCGTCACCATCGCGTCGCTGTTGGCGCCCGCCGGCAGGGCCACGACGACGCGATCTTCGAGATCCGAGTCGCCCGATTTTTCGATGGTGATTTCGCCGTATGCCAGTTGCTTCTTGCCGAGCACGCGCCGGAAGTCCTGGTCGTAACTGTCTAACAACTGGCGCACGGCATCGCCGACATCGACCTGGTACAGCAGATACAGGCCGCCGCGCAGGTCGAGGCCGAGCGGCATCGGCCGGAACCCCAGGTTGCGCAGCACATCCGGCGCGCGCGACGCATACGACAGCGCCGTGTTGAACTGGCGGCGGAAATGTTCATGAACGGCATCGCGGGCGCGCAACTGGATTGCGCCATCCGTGAACCGTACCATCAGCCGGCCATCCTCGACATAGCTGCTCTTGATCGGAATCTTCTGTTCGCGCAGGTAATTCTCGATGCTGGCGCGGCTGGCATCGTCGATCTTCTCGCCGGCCGGCTTGATGACCTGCAGCGCGTAGTCCTCGCCGAAGACGTTAGGCAGCGCGATCAGCGCGGCGGTGACCAGCACGAAGGCGACCAACCAGTATTTCCAACGGGCAAATTCGAGCATGGAGATTTTATTCCGAAGAAATGGCGCCCTGCGACAGGCGAATCAGGCGCTCTTGAGCGTGCCTTTCGGCACCAGCTGGGTGATCTGAAATCGTTGCACCTTGAGGCGCACATTGTCGGCAACTTCCAGCGTGACAAACGCATCGCCAACCTCGATGACGCGACCCAGTACCCCGCCGGCAGTCACGCACTCATCACCAGCCGCCAGCTTGGCTAACATGGCCTGGTGCTCCTTGGCCTTCTTTTGCTGCGGACGGATCAGCAGGAAATAGAAGATCACCAGGAAGACGATCATCAGCACGAACGGCTGCAGCATCTGACCGGTACCCGCCGGCCCGCCGGCCGCCTGCGCATAGGCTTCAGGAATCAAGAAACTCATAAGTTCACCTGTCTCAGATAGGCGTTAGTTCGCCTTTGGATAGCCGGTAATTATGCCACAGGGAACTCGGCGGCCAACTGGTTCAGGCGGCCCGCCTCGATGGCGGCGCGGATCCCGGCCATCAGGCGCAGGTAAAAGTGCAGGTTATGGATGGTATTCAGGCGCGATCCAAGCATTTCCTTGCACCGATCCAGGTGGCGCAGATACGAGCGCGAGTAGTGCTGGCAGGTGTAGCACTCGCAGTCCGGATCGATCGGCCCGGTGTCGCGTTCATGCACCGCGTTGCGGATGTTGATGGTGCCGTTGCGCGTGAACAGGTGCCCATTGCGCGCGTGGCGGGTCGGGATCACGCAATCGAACATATCGACCCCCCGCAGCACGGCCTTGACGATGTCCTGCGGGAACCCGACGCCCATCAGGTAGCGCGGGCGGTCCGCCGGCATGGCCGGCAGCAGCGTGTCCAGTACCTGCAGGCGCTGCTCCTCGGGTTCGCCGACCGCCAGGCCGCCGATGGCGAGGCCCGGCAGGTCCAGTTTTGTTAGCTCGGCGAGCGACTCGGCGCGCAGATCCGCATACATGCCGCCCTGCACGATGCCGAACAGGTTGCCCGGCGCCGCGCCAGCCCGGTAGTAGTGGCTCTGGCAGCGCTGCGCCCAGCGCATCGAGCGGCGCATCGACGCGGCGGCCTACTCGCCGGTCGCGGGCCAGGGCGTGCAATCGTCAAAGGCCATGACGATGTCCGAACGCAGCGCGCGCTGCACGTCCATCGACTTTTCGGGCGTCAGCTCCACGGCGCTGCCGTCGATGGGCGACTGGAAGCGCACGCCCTGCTCGTCGATCTTGCGCAGCTCGGACAGGCTGAAGACCTGGAAGCCGCCGGAATCCGTCAGGATCGGTCGCGACCAATGCATGAACTCATGCAGCCCGCCGTGGGCGGCAATGGTGTCGGTGCCGGGCCGCAGCATCAGGTGAAAGGTGTTGCCTAACACGATCTCCGCGCCCAGGCCGACCAGTTCTTCGGGCGTCATCGCCTTGACGCTGCCGTAGGTGCCCACCGGCATGAAGGCCGGCGTCTCGATCGTGCCCCGCTCCAGGGTTATGCGGCCGCGGCGTGCCGCGCCGTCGACCGCCAGGCATTGCCAACGCAGGCTCATGAACGCCCCCGCGCGGCGTCGTGCAGTGCCAGCCACATCGCGTCGCCATAACTGAAAAACCGGTAGCGCGCGGCCACAGCATGACGATAGGCTGCTAACACGCGGTCGCGGCCGGCAAAAGCCGACACCAGCATCAACAGGGTCGATTGCGGCAGATGGAAGTTGGTAATCATGGCGTCGATCGCTGCGAACCGGTAGCCAGGGTAAATGAAAAGCCGCGTATCACCCTGAAAGCTTGCACCACCCGCCACCGCGGCCGACTCCAGCGCGCGCACTACCGTCGTGCCGACCGCGACCACGCGGCCGCCACGGGCGCGCGTCTCGCGGCAGGCCGCGATCGTGGCCGCCGGCACCTCAACCCATTCGGCATGCATGCGGTGCTCGCTCAGCTGGCTGGCACGAATGGGTTGAAACGTCCCGGCACCCACGTGCAGCGTCAACTCGGCGCGCTGCACGCCGGCTGCGGCCAGCCGCGCCAGCAGCGCGGCGTCGAAGTGCAGGCTGGCGGTCGGCGCCGCAACCGCGCCCGGCGCGCGCGCAAAAACGCTCTGGTAACGATCAACGTCGGCGTCATCCGCCAGCCGCGCGATGTACGGCGGCAACGGCACCGCGCCATGGCG
>DAIQQI010000245.1:0-5114 GCA_036786925.1 Steroidobacteraceae bacterium | reverse complement strand
GCGGCTGCGGCCACCACCGAAACACCACCGCCGGCGGAAACCACGCCGGCTCCGGCCGAAGTGGCTCCGGCCCCTTCTCCGGCTGAGACGGCGCCACCCGCGGCGGCCGCCACGACCGAAACGCCACCCCTCGCAGAAGCCGCGCCGGTCGAACAACCGATGCGCGCCCGCGTCCGTGACGCTGAGACTGCAGGATCGTCCGGTCCGTCGCTGCTCGACACCGTGACCCAGCTGCTGAGCGAGTACTGGTACTTACTGGCCGGTTTGTTAGCGTTGTTAGTCGGCCTGTTCGGCTATCGTAAATTTGCCGAACGGCGTAGCGACAGCGACCTCGCCGATCAGTTCGCGGAACCTGAGATGTCGCAGGAAATGCCGCCGCCCCGCGCGGCCGAGCCGGCAAGCCGCCGAGGTGCTGCGGCGGAGAGCCGCATGGTGGTCGAAGAATCCAACGACCGCGAGCAGCCTGCTTCATTCGGGCGAGGCTCGGATGACGGCGCCAGCGAGACAGCGACGCTGCCGGGCTCCGACTCGCTGGACATAGATCCCGGTGCGACGCTGAGCGGTGACACGGGCTCCAATCTCGATAGCGCCGATCCGCTGGCCGAAGCGGATTTCCACATGGCTTACGGGCTGTATGATCAGGCCGCAGACCTGGTGCGCGGCGCGACCTTGCGTGAGCCGCAGCGACTCGACCTCAAGCTCAAGCTGGTCGAGGTGTTTTTCGTCTGGGGCAATCGCAACGAATTCGTCCGGCTCGCCAAGGAGATTCATGATTCCGGTGAAGCCAAGGGCACCGGCGACTGGGAAAAAATTGTCATCATGGGCCGGCAGATCGCGCCGGAAGAGCCCATGTTCAGCCAGAGCACGGATTCGCCGGGTATCGCCGCCGCGGGTGTGGATCTCGATCTCGCGGGTGGCAGCGAAAACCGCATCGATTTCGATGTCGAGGCCGGCCCCCTGGAAGAGGTCGTCGATCTCGATCTGGGCGCTGCGTCGCAGGCCACTGAGCAGGCACTGGGCGAAGACGATTTGACCCAGAAGGCCACGGTTAATTTCGATATTCAGCCCATGCGCGATGACTTGCGCGATAACCAGGGCAACACCACCCGGCAGATGGCGCCGGAATTCGAGCTGCCGGGGTCGGACACCGTCAACCGCTCGATCATGGAAGACAGCGATGCGCCGACGGTCGAGCAGCCCGCACTGCGCACTGGCAGCCCGACCATTCGCGAGAAGATCGATGCCGCCAAGCGCTTCACGCCGGTGGTGGACGACGAGTCCTCAACGACCGCTGAAGTTGCGATCGATGATCTCGGCCTGGATATCGGTGAAATCGAAGGTCTGGATCTGCCAGATGACGCCGGCGAAGCGGCCCACGACGCTCCGACCCTGGTCGCGGGCCTCGATTCGGAGTCCCGCCGCATGATGGCGGACGCGGCGGAGCGTCACGAAACCGGTGCGACTGCGACGCTGGCGGCACTCGATGGCGCGTCGGCGGTGAACATGGATTTTGAAGCGGGTGATAAGACCGTTGAGACGCCGGCCATGCACACCAGCGGCAACGGGGGCCGCGCCCCGTCCGTCGATCACGGCTTCGACCTCGACCTCGACACCGAAACGGCGACCACCAAGGGCCCCGCGATCGGCGACACCATGGTGGCGGCGGATGACCTGACCTTGCCGCCGCTGGAACCTGTGACGATGAGCGAGGTCGGCACCAAGCTCGACCTGGCGCGCGCCTACGTGGACATGGGTGATCCCGATGGCGCCCGTAACATCCTGCAGGAAGTGCTGCAGGAAGGCTCAATGTCGCAGAAGCAGGAAGCCCAGCGCCTGCTCGATTCGATTCCCGGCTGACCTCGCTGTTAGCCCATCGGTAAGCGCCAATGCCACGCGTTGCCGTCGGGCTTGAGTACGACGGCAGCGCGTATCGCGGCTGGCAGGTGCAGTCCGCGGCGCCTTCCGTGGCCGCGGTTGTCAGCCATGCATTCGCCAGGGTTGCCGATCATCCGCTTGACCTGATTTGCGCCGGGCGTACCGACGCCGGCGTGCATGCGCTCGGGCAGGTGGTGCATTTCGACACACCGGCACGGCGCACGCAGCGCGCCTGGGTGTTAGGCGCGAACAGCGAGCTGCCAGCCGATGTCCGGGTGCAGTGGGCGCGCGAAGTGCCGGAACATTTTCATGCGCGTTTCAGCGCGCTGTGGCGCGAGTATCACTACCGGATTCTCAATCGGCCGATCGCGAGCGCCCTGCAGCGCGACCGGGCTGCCTGGATCCGCGAACCGCTGGCGCTCGCTCCGATGGCGGCCGCGGCGCGACTGTGCATCGGCGAGCATGATTTCGCGTCCTTTCGCGCCGCGGAATGCCAGTCCCGCACCAGCGTGCGCAACCTGCAGATTTTCGAGGTGCAGCAGGCGGGCGCCATCCTGACGTTGCGGGTCCGGGCCAATGCCTTTTTGCATCACATGGTGCGCAACCTGGCCGGCTGGTTGATTGCCGTCGGCAAGGGCGAGCGCCAGGTCAGCGAAACCCTCACGGTGCTGCAGGCCAGGGACCGGCGGCTGGCCGGCACGACTGCAGCGGCCACCGGGCTCTATTTTTACCAGGTCGGGTACTCGGAGGCCTTCGGCCTGCCGGGGCCGGTGGAAGCGCCGCCCTAATCCGCTATTATCCGGGCCATGTCGTGGTTCGAAAAAATCATGCCTTCGCGCATCAAGACCGAGCGCCGCACGCGCTCAGTCCCCGAAGGCCTGTGGATCAAGTGCGCCGCCTGCGATTCGGTGCTGTATCGCGCCGAGCTGGAACGCAACCTGAATGTCTGTCCGAAATGCAGCCATCACATGCGCATCGGTGCGCGCGAGCGCCTCGCGACCTTCCTCGATCCGGAATCGCCGATGGAGCTTGCCACCGAGATCTGGCCCAGGGATCCGCTCAGGTTCCGCGACAGCAAGAAATACAGCGACCGGTTGCTGCAGGCGCAGAAAAACACCGGCGAGAAAGATGCGCTGGTCGTCATGCACGGCCTGCTGCAGGGCATGCCGGTCGTGGCGGTCGCGTTTGAATTCAGTTTCCTGGGCGGATCCATGGGCTCGGTGGTCGGCGAGCGATTCTGCCGCGCAGTTCAATACGGCATCGAAAACCACTGCCCGCTCATCTGCTTTTCCGCGAGTGGTGGCGCGCGCATGCAGGAGGCGCTGTTTTCATTGCTGCAGATGGCCAAGACCTCCGCGGCGCTGGCGAAGCTCGCGCAGGCCCATGTGCCGTTCGTGTCGGTGCTCACCGATCCGACCACGGGCGGGGTGTCCGCCAGCCTCGCGATGTTAGGTGACCTGAATATCGGCGAGCCGCGCGCGCTGATCGGTTTTGCCGGTCCGCGTGTCATTGAACAAACCGTGCGCGAGACCCTGCCGGAAGGGTTCCAGCGCAGCGAATTCCTGCTCGAGCACGGCGCGCTCGACATGATTGTTGACCGCCGCGACATGCGCGATCGGATCGGCGGCGCCCTGCGCATGCTGCTCAAGCAACCGCCCGCGCCGCGGGAGTGAGCGCCTTATCGCTGGCTGACTGGCTGTCGCGCCAGGAGCACAGCCACCCGAACGCGATTGATCTGGGCCTTGAGCGCGTCAGTGAGGTCGCGCGGCGACTGGGCCTGCTGCCCTGGCCGACGCGCTCGATCCTGGTCGGTGGCACCAATGGCAAGGGCTCCACGGCAACGATGATCGCGCGCCTGGCGCAGGCCGCGGGCGTGCGCACCGGGCTTTTTACCTCGCCACACCTGCGGCGCTACCAGGAACGCATTGCGATCGACGGGATGCCGGTCGATGACGCCTCGCTGTTAGCTGCGTTCGCGGCCATCGAAGCGGCGCGCGGCGCAGTCACGCTGACTTTCTTCGAGTGGAACACGCTGGCGGCCTTGTGGGTGCTGCGCCGCAATCAGGTAGAGCTGGCGGTGCTCGAAGTGGGGCTGGGCGGACGCCTCGATGCGACCAACATCATCGATGCGGATATCAGCGTGCTGTGCTCCGTCGGCATCGATCACACCGAGTGGCTCGGCCCGGACGTCGAGTCCATCGGTCGTGAAAAGGCCGGCATTTTCCGGGCCGGCCGGCCCGCCATATTCGCGGCGCCGGAACCGCCGCACTCGGTCCTCGAAGTCGCGCAGCGCCTCGGTGCCGGGTTTTACCAAGGCGGCACCGACTACCAGTTTGCGATTGCGGCCAATGGCCGCTGGCGATTCCAATTCCAGGATGTGGTGTTAGATGACCTGCCGCAACCCGGGATCCGGGGCCCGCGGCAGGTGCAGAACGCGGCGGCGGCGCTGTGCGCGCTGACGCTGCTGGCGCGCGCCGATCGCAGGCTTGCCTGTGTGCCCGATCCGGCCACGCTCGCGCGCGCGCTTACGGGCCTGGAACTGGCGGGGCGGCTGCAAACGGTTCCCGGCAGCCCGCCGTGGCTGCTCGATGTCGCGCACAATCCGGACGCGGCGCAGGTGTTAGCCGAGCAACTGCGCGCGATACCGTGCCGCGGACGCAAGCTGCTGCTGTTCGGCATGCTGGCGGACAAGGATGTCGCGGCAGTCGCGGCGCTGCTCGCGCCCGAGGTCGATGGCTGGGTGTTGTGCGGAATTACCGATACCGCGCGCGGCCTGTCGCAGGCGCAGTTGTCGGCGCGCATGGCGCCCGGTTTACCGATTCTCGCCACGGCCGATTCGGTGCTCGCGGGCTGCGATCGATTGCGAGCGCTGGCGACGCCAGACGACCTGTTGATCGTGTGCGGTTCATTTCACACGGTGGGTCCGGCTCTCGACTGGCTTGGCCTATAATTCAGCGACGTGGATTCCTCTCTCAAGCAGCGGCTGGTAGGCGCAGGCATTCTGGTGACGCTGATCGTCATCGTGGTGCCGGAATTGCTGCGCGGCAAGGCGCCGCCACAGGACGGCCCGACGCTGCTGCCGCGCACCCCGACCGAGGCCGCGGCCGGCGCCGATGCTAACGCCCCGCTGCGCTCAGTCACGGTCGACATGCGCGATTCCGCGGCCGCGCCGCCGCCTGCCGGCAGTCCATCCAGCACAGCCGTGCTCGATGATCGCTTCAGCATCGGCAATGATCCGC
>DAIQQI010000244.1:0-5114 GCA_036786925.1 Steroidobacteraceae bacterium | reverse complement strand
CGGAGGCGCTCAAGGACCTGACGGCCGGGCAATGCCTGGCATTTGGCGAAGACTACATGCGCGAAACCTTGGTCTACCGCACTGGCAAACTGTTTTTCATCGACAAGATGCCTAACAATTTCCGCAATATCGCACTGATCCAGCTGATGCTGCCCAATGCCAGGATCATAGATGCGCGACGCGACCCGATGGACTGTTGCTTCAGTAACTTCAAGCAGCTATATGCCACCGGCCACCCATTTTCCTACAGCCTGGAGGAAATCGGGCGTTACTACCGCGCCTATGTCGGTTTGATGGATCACTGGGACCGGGTGCTGCCGGGCCGCGTGCTGTGCGTCAAACACGAGGACGTGCTCGCCGACCTCGAAGGCAGTGTGCGGCGGATACTGGATTACTGCGGGCTGCCGTTCGAGCCTGCCTGCGTGGAGTTCCACAAGAACCAGCGCCGCGTACACACCGCGAGCGCGGAGCAGGTGCGCCGGCCGATCAACCGCGATGGCGTCGATCAGTGGCGGCCGTACGAGCCCTGGCTGGGGCCGCTCAAAGAAGCGCTCGGCGATCTGGTCAGCTGACATGACGACTGCAGGAGCCGGGCACGCGGCCCGGCTCCTGCAGTGTCAGTCGATCGGTGTCGGCTTACTTGAGTTGCAGCACCTGCATGGTCGTTGAGCCGATCACGGTGCGAATCTTGGCGCGATCGATCTGTGCGGCAGTCGCTGCGGCTAACGAGCCTTCGACCTGTTTCGTGATGGCATCGTTCTTGTCCAGTGCGCCATCGAGTGCGGCCCAGTTCTTGTAGGTCACGACTAACAACAGATCCGGATCGTCGAGCGTGCGCGCCTCAACCGACAGTACCTGGTAGCTGACAATGAAACCGGCCTTGATCCCGGCTTCCTGCGAGGCTTTCCAGACGGTGCCAATATATTTCAGGTAATCGTCAAACCTGCCATCCACGGTCCGGATGCGGGAGACGTTGACGACGGGTCCTTCGGTGTAACCGTGATCATCGGCACTGGCCGTGACACTGAGACCCGACAGGCAGACGAAAGCCGCCATTGCGGCAAGCAATTTCTTCATTGACATGGAATTTTCCTTTGAGATCTGGAGAATAATTATTCTTGAAAATGCACTCAGGCGCCGGTTTGGTGGCGGCGCGGGATTGCATGCAACCGATGCTACGCCTGTTGGCCGGTGCCGATCTGCCAATCGCAGCGCGCGTTAGCCGCGGGGGTTGTCCATATCCCAGGCTTTGAGCAGCTTCGGCTGCTGGATATTCCAGTCGATGACACCCACCGACTCGGCCCAGCGCTGGTACTGGGACTCCAACCGGCGTACCAGCGGCGCGTTGGCGGCGGCGAGATCATGCAGTTCCGTGCGGTCGGTCTCCATGTCGTAAAGCTCCCAGGGCTTGTTGAAATGCCTGACCAGCTTGAGATTGCCAACCCGGGCTGCCGAGTTGCCTTCATGCTCCCAGAACAGCGGCTGCTGCCGCAGCCACGGCTTGCCGGACAGCAGGGGCATCAGGCTTTCGCCGTCCGGGCGCTGCAGCGTATGAGCGCCAAGCTCACTTGGGAAATGCGCGCCCGCGGCCTCGAGGATCGTCGGCAGGATATCCGTGACATGACAGGGTGAGTGCAGGATGCCTTGCGCACGCAGGCTGGCCGGCCACTGAGCTAACAGCGGGGTGGATATGCCGCCTTCATGGATGAAATGCTTGAAGAACCGGAACGGTGTATTCGAGACGTTAGCCCAGGGCTGGTCATAGGACATGAAGCTCTCGGGTCCGCCCGGGCGAACATCGGTTCGATTGCCGATCGTGATCTTGCGGCCATCGTTGGTAACGTCGGGATAGAACTTTCCCCAGCCCTCGGCGCGCATCGGTTCGGCGCAGCCACCGTTGTCTGAGAAAAACAGCACCAGTGTGTCATCGAACTGGCCAAGGCGCCGCAGGGCGTCGAACACGCGCCCGATCTGCTGATCGAGGCGATCGATCTGCGCCGCGTACACCGCCATGCGCTGCGCTTCCCAGGATTTTGCGGGCGTGTCCGACCACGCGACAACGTCCGGATCGCGTGGCGACATCGTCCAATCGTGTTGCAGGACCTTGCGTGCCCGCATTTCCTCGTGGCGCGCGCCGCGCAGCGCGTCCCAGCCCCTGGTGTAGGCGCCTTCGTAGCGGGCGACGCTTTCCTCGGGCGCGTGCAGGGGCCAGTGCGGTGCGGCGTGCGCGAGGTACAGGAAGAACGGTTTCTGGTCCCGGACGCTGTCTTCGATCATGCCGATCGCCTTGTCGGTGATCGCGTCGGTGAAATAAAAATCGGTCGGTGACACCTCGACCTTGCGGTCGTTCTCCATGATGTACCAGGGCGAGAAGTAGTGCGTAACCCCATCGACCATGCCGTAGTAGCGGTCAAAGCCGCGCTGCGTGGGCGTCGGGAATCCCGGACTGCCCAATGTCCAGGTGGCGACACGCGTGGCCCAGAGGTCCCCGCCCACGTGCCACTTGCCCGCCATCAGCGTGCGGTAGCCCGCAGGCCGCAGCGCCTCGGCAATCGTGGCTGTGTCGTCACGCAGATAGCCCTGGTAGGCCGGCGTGCCGAGGTTGGTGCCCATGTGCCCGATCCCGGCCTTGTGCGGATACAGCCCCGTTAGCAGCGCCGAGCGGGTCGGGCAGCAGCGCGCCGCGTTATACATCGAGGTCAGCGCGGCGCCGCGGGTCGCGATGCTGTCGATGTTAGGGGTGCGGATTTCAGACCCCATGAAGCCGAGGTCGCTGAAACCCATGTCATCGACCAGGACCAGGATGATGTTAGGTTTGCGCGCGCTTTTCGGGCCCGTCCCCAGCGTTGCGCAGCCGGCGAGGTTGGCGGCCGTGGCTGCAGACAGCCCCAGTTGCATCGCGAGTGCCAGGAACTCACGCCGACCCAGGCTGCCTGCCAGCAATTTTTCGTAGGCCGAACTGATCGTGGTCCGGTCCGTCATGACGACCTCACGGGTATATGTTCTATGCTAACGGCGATAGGAAGGGTCGAGCTTGTCGAGCAGTCGCAGCAACGCGTCCCAGGCAAGGTTCAGCTCGTTGGGATCGGCGACCAGGTGAGAGGCTGCGGTGGGTTGCGGCGCATTGAACTGGCGCTCGGTGCGCCGACAAACTTCTTCGGGCGGCACGATCAGCGGCTGACCCGTGCTGGTGGCGGCGAGCTGGATTTCGCAGGCTTTTTCCAGGTAATACATGCGCAGGAAGGCTTGCGCGACGGTCTTGCCCACCGTCAGCAGGCCGTGGTTACGCAGAATCATCACCGGTTTGTCACCGAGGTCTTGCACCAGGCGTTTTTGCTCATCGAGGTCGTAGGCAATGCCTTCATAGTCGTGATACCCGACGCGACCGTGGAATTCCATCGAGATCTGGTTCAGCGACTGGAGTCCATCGCGTTGCGCGGCGACCGCGCAACCGGCGCGCGTGTGGGTGTGGACGATGCACTGCGCGTCGCTGCGCGAGTTGTGGATCGCGCCGTGGATCACGAACCCCGCGAGGTTGATGTACGGCTTGCTGGAACCGACCGCGTTGCCATCGCGATCTAACAAAACCAGGCTGGACGCGGTGATCTCATCCCACATCAGCCCGTAGGGGTTGATCAGGTAATGATGCTCAGGTCCCGGTATGCGCACTGTGCAATGCGTGTAGATCAGATCCGTCATGCGGAAATGCGCAATCAGCCGATAGCAGGCGGCCAGTTCCTGGCGCAGGCGCCATTCGACAGACGAGCGCTTTGCCGGCTTGCGCTTTTTCTTTACTTTTGCCATTCGATCGGCCGGATTTTCGGCAGGATGAAGATCCAGCCGATGATACCTAACACATTGACCGCTGCCGCCAGCAGGAAAGCGCGGTCGTAATGACCGGTGGCGCCAATGATGAAACCGGTGGCGGCCGGCGCGACGATGCCCGCGACGTTGCCCCACATGTTCTGGACACCGACCCAGCGCGCGGCCGCGGACGGTCCGGCAAGGACCTGCGAGATGGCGAAGGTTCCCGGCGACGCCATGCCGATCACGAACTCATAAAAATACAGGCAGGCAATAGAGGCGGTCTGTGGCAGCGCGACGATGCCCAGCATGCAGACGATGCCGGCAAGGTGATTGAGCGCCATGATGCCCTTGTAGATACCATTCGCCGAGCGCCCGGAGCGGATCCAGCGATCGGTCAGCCAGCCAGCACCGTAACCACCGATCGCGTTCAGCAGGTAGGCGCCGCTCAGCACTGCCGCCATGGTCACCATGGAAAAACCGCGCACGTTGATCAGGTAGGTCGGTAGCCAGGTCAGGATCAGATAAAAGGCGTAGTTCGCGGCGAAATGTCCGAGCGAGGCGCCCCACAGACCGCGTTGCCGCAGGATCTGCGCAAAGCCCGGCCCTTCGTAATCGCCGTCATCGAGCTTGGGTTCGTGCACGACCACGCGGCGCCAGGGCAGCAGCCACATCAGGGACAACGCGCCGAATATCCAGAACACCGGCCGCCAGCCGAGCTCGGCAATCAGAAAGCCGCCCAGCAAAGTGCCGATCGCGGGACCTACCAGGTAGCCGAAGGCGACGATGCCATTGGCTTCGCCAAGACGTGCTGCGGGGACACCGCTCGCGATCAGTTTTGACGAGGCCGGGAAGGTCACGCTCTCGCCGACACCCAGCAGTCCCCGGAGCAGCAACAGGGCGACGAAGGAGCCCACGAGGCCGGCTGCCAAAGTTGCCACTGACCACACGAAGAGCCCGACCGCCATCACCCGGTAGGCGCCGTAACGGTCGGAGAGCCAGCCTGCAGGGATCATCATGATCACGTAGGTCACGTAGAACGCCGAACCCAGCAGCCCGAGCTGCTCCGGCGACAAACTCATTTCTTTCTGGATCACCGGCAGGGCGGTTGCGAGGTTGCCGCGGTCGATGTAACTGATGAACAGCGCAAGCGCGACCATCAGTACCAGGCGCATGGGCGAGGTTGGCGCACGCGCCGCTTGCACTTGAGTCACGTGGCCCCCGCTAAAGTGTCCAAAGCTCGGTTATTCTAACGCCCGAACAGGCTGCTTTATCAGGAATATCGATGCCTTCCAGTTACCGCGGCCTGA
>DAIQQI010000243.1:0-5119 GCA_036786925.1 Steroidobacteraceae bacterium | reverse complement strand
TTTCGAGGAGTTCCGGCAAGTCGATGGCAGTTCGCGGCGCGCGCATGGCGGCACAGTACGGGGTGCAATTGCTCGGTGAATTGCCGCTCGACGCCCATATCCGCGATGAAGCCGATAACGGCCGGCCGACCGTGGTCGCCGCTCCCGAGTCGGCGCGCGCCGCGGCCTACTTCGCGATGGCGCGCCGCACCGCCGGCGAGCTGGCGCGCCGCGGCCGCGATCGCAGCAGCCTGTTCCCGAAAATCGTCATCGAGAACACCTGAAACAAACCCCAAAAAAGCAAACCATGAGTATCAAATCAGACCGATGGATCCGGCGCATGGCCGAAACGCAGAAGATGATCGAACCCTTCGAGGCCGGGCAGGTGCGCGAAGCGGCGGGCAACCGCATCGTTTCCTACGGCACGTCAAGCTATGGCTACGACGTCCGCTGCGCCAGTGAATTCAAGGTGTTTACCAACATCAACTCCACCATCGTCGACCCCAAGGCGTTCGATGCCAAGAGTTTTGTCGACCTGAGCGCGGACGTGTGCATCATCCCGCCGAATTCCTTCGCGCTCGCGCGCACCGTGGAATATTTCCGCGTGCCGCGCAATGTGCTGGTCGTGTGCCTCGGCAAATCCACCTATGCGCGCTGCGGCATCATCGTCAATGTCACGCCGCTGGAGCCCGAGTGGGAAGGACACGTGACGCTGGAATTCTCCAACACGACCACACTGCCGGCCAAGATCTACGCCAATGAAGGCGTCGCGCAGATGCTGTTCTTTGAATCGGATGAAGTCTGTGAAACGTCGTATCGCGACCGCGGCGGCAAGTACCAGGGGCAGCGCGGCGTGACGCTGCCGCGCACCTAACGCACGGTCGGGCGATCCAGCTTCTGGATCTTCATGGTCCACTCGAGCTTGCCGCCACGCGTACGCGCCGCCTGCAGCGGCGTGAATCCTAACGACGGCGCATACCAGACGCGGGTGACGCGGTCGGAGTTGGGCCGGTGGCTGCTCCACATTACCGTCGGCACGGCGCCGAACGGCGTTTTGAGCGTTGCTTCACCGTCTCGCTGGTAGATGTAGTCCTTGATCTGGTCCTTGTCGGCCATCCACAAAAGGTCCTGGGCGCGGCCCGCCTGCAGTTCCAGGATCAGCGTCAGTTGGATCGACATGGCGTCCTGGGTGCCGGGCTTGAGCTCCAGGGACACGGGCCGGTTCTCCGCGACACCGGTGACCCGGTTTTTCTCCCAGTCGAAGTCCAGCTTGACGTCCTGGTCGGTGGCCTTGGAACCATCGTCGGCTCGAAAGCTGATTGGACGCACCACGCCATTGCTGATTTCCAGCTCCGAGGACTGCCGGATGACATCGGGAAATGCGAGCCGGAAGATCCCGCGCGCCTGGTTGCCCGAGGCGTAGGTGTAACGGCCATTGCTGTTAGGAGTGAGCTCGATGGTGGTGGTGCCGGCGTTCATGCCATGCCACTCGACGCTGTAGCGTGCCTTGAACGGCACCAGCCCCGATGCTGCTTCGGCCTGCGCCGGCAGCACGGCGCCCGGCGCCAGTGCCGCGGCGGCCAGCAGCATGAGCCTGGAAACAAAACCGGCTTTTTCAGTTCGCAACATCAATCAAGTCTCCATCCGTGTCCTGTGCGGGCAGCTGCCACATGACGGGCCGGCGCAGCGGCGCGCCATCCAGCTGCACGCCGGCGGGTGTCAGGCTGAGGCGATTCTGCGCCATCCATGCTATGACCCGCCAATACAGCCTGTGTTCCCCCCGCTGAACCCGCGCTGAAAGCGCAGATTCGGTATCGCCCGGCAGCACCGGCACCCGTACCTGGGCGATGACCGGGCCGCCGTCGAGCTCGACGCTAACAAAGTGGACGCTGGCGCCGTGCCAGGCGACACCATCCGCCAGCGCCCGCCGGTGGGTATGCAGGCCCCGATAGGCCGGCAGCAACGATGGATGGATGTTAAGCATCCGCCCCTGGTAGCGGCCGACGAACTCGGGTTCCAGGATCCGCATGAATCCGGCCAGCACGATCAGGCTGCGGGCCGGGCCGGCTGTGCAGGCGTCGATCTGCCGTTTCAGTGCCGCATCAAAGTCCGAACGCCGGGCATGGTCGCGAAAGCTGACCAGACAGGCCGGAATCGCAAGCGACCGCGCCAGTTCCAGTCCCGCGGCTTCCGGCCGGTCGGCGATCACCGCGGCGATGCGCGCCGGCAGGCGCCCGTCCTGGCAGGCCGCATGGATCGCAGCCATGTTGCTGCCACGACCCGAGATCAGGATGATGATATCGAGCCGCGGATCACTCACGACCTAACGTACAACGCAGCCGCGATCGCCGGCCTGGATCGCGCCGATCAGATACGGCTGCTCGTCGCTGGAAGCTAACAAGCGCAGCGCGGCGGTGACATGATCCTGCGGCACGACTGCAATCATGCCGATGCCGCAGTTGAAGGTGCGGTGCATTTCATCCGCTGCGATATTGCCGGTGCCCTGGATCCAGTCCCAGAGCGCGCTGCGCGGCCAGGTCGACGCATCCAGCAGCGCTTCCATGCCTGGCGGCAGCACGCGCGGAATATTGTCGGTAAGGCCGCCGCCGGTGATGTGCGCGAAGGCGCGTACCGGCACTGAAGAAGCCAGCCGCAACATCGACTTGACGTAGATGCGCGTGGGCTCCAGCAGCCAGTCCAGCAGCGGTTTGCCGGCCAGCTGGGTCGCTTCGCCGGCGCCGCTGTGTGCTAACAACTTGCGGATCAGCGAGTAGCCGTTCGAATGCGCGCCCGAGGAGGCCAGGCCGATGATCTGGTCGCCGGGCGCAATGTTGCGGCCATCGATGATGCCGTCCCGCTCCACCACGCCAACGCAGAAACCGGCGAGGTCATAGTCGCCGCCGTGGTACATGCCGGGCATTTCCGCCGTTTCGCCGCCCACC
Organism: Steroidobacteraceae bacterium; assembly: GCA_036786925.1. Classification (GTDB taxonomy): domain Bacteria; phylum Pseudomonadota; class Gammaproteobacteria; order Steroidobacterales; family Steroidobacteraceae; genus UBA964. The sequence goes on along the minus strand of DAIQQI010000243.1, from coordinate 2,198 downwards.
AGGGCCGCGCCGGCCAGTTCGCAGCCGGTGACGATGCCCTTGATGACGCTTTCCGCGACATCGACGCCGAGCTTGCCGGTCGCGTAGTAATCCAGGAAGAACAGCGGCTCGGCGCCCTGGACCGCGACGTCATTGGCGCACATCGCGACCAGGTCGATGCCGATCTGGTCGTGGCGGTTGGTGTCTATGGCGAGGCGCAGTTTGGTGCCGACGCCGTCGGTCCCCGAGACCAGCACCGGGCGCTTCCAGCGTCCCGGGGGCAGCTCCACCAGGGCGCCAAAGCCGCCCACGCCGGCCAGTACCTCCGGCCGATGGGTGCGCTTTACCAGCGGCTTGATGCGTTCGACCAGTTCGTCTCCGGCGTCGATATCGACGCCCGCATCGCGATAGGTTAGTCCGGCTGTCGAATTCATATTTTTCTCGGGCCGTATAATAGCCCAGCCATGCTGAATATTCGGACCGTTTGGAAAGCGATCGTGCTGTGTCTGCTGGCCGGTATCCTGGTGCCGGCCTGGGCGGTACGCACGATTCGCGTGTACGACGTCGTGGTGCCAAGTGCCGGCGCGACCGCGTTCCAGGACGCCATGCGCATTGCCGTGATACGCGCCACCGGCCAGCGCGACGCGGACCAGGATACGGCGCTGCAGGCACTGATTGCCGACGCGCGCCGCTATGCCCAGGTGGTGCGCCCGGTCGCGGGTGGTGGCACGCACATTACCTTCGACGGCGGGGCGATCGACCGGGCGCTGGTCGCGGCCGGCAAAAGCCTGTGGCCGCGCGATCGTCCGGTCGTGCTGCTGATCGTTGACGGCGCCCTGGATGCAACTGCGACCGCGGACCTGGGTGGCCAGGTGGAAGCTCTCGCCGCTGCGCGCGGATTGCCGCTGATCGTCCAATGGGGCACCGCGTCCGGCGCGAGCGTGGCCAGCCGTGATGCTGCCTTGGCGGCGGCACGTCGCGCCACCGCCGACTATGCGTTGTTAGCCGCTCCGGCCGGCGGCGGCCGCTATGAACTGCGTCTGTGGGTGCCGGAAGCGCTGGATACACGCCTGCCGGCGAGCAACTGGTCCGGGGATTTGCTGGCCGGCGTGCACGGCGCGGCCGACGCGCTCGCCGCTTCCAGCATCGGTCTGGCGGTGCAGCCGGAGCTCGAAACCGAGCTCGGCGTGGCCGGCGTGGCCACGCTGCGTGACTACGTGGACGTGACCCGCAGCCTGAATGCCATCGCCGGGGTCAAGGCATTGCAGCTGCTCGAGATCGGCAATGGCACGGCGATTTACCGGCTGGTGATCCGCGGCGGCGACGATACGCTGCAGGCGGCGCTGGCGAGCGATGCGCGGTTCAACTCCGTTGCGCGCAGCGGCAGCCGGCTGAATGTCGTGTTTCGCCGCTGACCACCGTGCGACACCTGCCTAACATCATCACGCTGGGCCGCATCCTGCTGATCTGGCCGGTGGTGGTGTCGATGCGCGACGGCCAATACCTGCTGACGCTGGGCTGGTTCGTGGTGGCGGCCGTGTCGGACGGGATCGATGGCTTCCTTGCCAAGCGATACAACTGGACTTCGTCACTCGGCAGGATCATCGATCCGTTAGCCGACAAGTTGCTGCTGGTCACGGTGTTTATCTACGCGGCCTGGCTCGGCCTGGCGCCCGTCTGGCTGGCGGCGGCCGCGGTTGCCCGGGACTTTGTCATCGGCCTGGGCGCCGTGGTGTTTCGCCTGTGGTTCGGGCCTTTGCACGGTCGGCCGACCGTCATTTCCAAGATCAACACGGTGCTGCAGCTGGTTTACTGTTCGTTCGCGATCCTGTACGCCGCGCGCCAGGTGCCACCGCACGAACTGCTGGATTTTCTCGCGATTGCGACGCTGGTCACCACGGTCGCCTCCGGCGCGCACTACCTGCTGCGTTTCGTGCAGCGCGTCTGGTAAGCGGCCGTGGAGCAACTGGCGCTCGCTGTGCGGCTGCGCGAGCGCGCCCGTCTCGACAACTTCTTCGCCGGACCTAACACCGCCGCGCTGTCACTGGCCAGCGCGGTTGCCGCGGGCCAGGCCGGGGCATTTGTGCTGGTCGGACCCGCAGCGAGTGGCAAGACCCACCTGCTGCTGGCCGCAGCGCACGCCGCGCAGCAGGCCGGCCGGCGCGCTGTTTACTTTGCGTTGCGCGAGCTCGCGCCGGCGGGAGCCGCGGCCCTGTCGG
>DAIQQI010000028.1:0-16653 GCA_036786925.1 Steroidobacteraceae bacterium | reverse complement strand
ATGTACGCGCACATGCTCGCGGGTCGAGGCCTGGCCCAGCACATGCGCGCGTTCCAGGTACATGAAGCCGGCCGAATCACGCTCCGCCTTGGCGGCGGCTGCAATTTCCGCGGTTACGAAGGGCCTGATATTTCTGGAGAATGTGTTCATGGTGATTCCTGGATGGCGCCCACTCAGTATCTGCAGGGCGCCGCCAAGGTACCGAGTCTGCGCCGCCCCGACTTGAACGTAACGGCTGACTCACGCCCAGTACCTGCTAGGCTGCAAAGCAAGAGGAGGGGTATGTCGTGGCGCGACTCATGGGCGTATCGCTGGCACGGGCCGCAGCCCGAATCTGATGAAGCCATCTGCAACCGGACGCATTCTGTTCTGGCGCGGCGGCAGCCTGTGGATCGGTCTCGCGGGAGAGCCGTCGGGCTTTCATGCGCACCACGCGGTGCAGATCACGTTGCCATTCCCCGGCGGTCGCGTGCGCTTTCAGAGCCCGTCGGGAAGCTGGCAAAGCTACACCGCAGCGCTGGTAGCGGCCGACCAGCCGCACGCGTTTGAGGCTCGTGGGCAGCTGGTTGCACAGGTCTTCGTCGAACCCGAATCACGCGACGGCCGGAATTTGCAACAGCGCTACGGCACTGAGGGCATCGTCGCGTTGCCGTCCGGCGCCCCGGAGCAACGGATCGCGGGGCTCGCCAGCGCCTACGAAAGTCGCGCCAGCGATGCAACGCTTATCACGTTAGCTCGCGCCGCGAGTGCCACGCTGTCCGGCGCCAGCCTCGAGCCTGCGAAAGTCCCTGACGCCCGCATTGCCCGCGCTCTGGAGCTGATACGCGAGCGGCTTGGCGACAAGCTGCCGCTGACCGCGGTGGCCGCCGCCGTACACCTCTCGCCAGATCGCTTTCGACATCTCTTCATGCAGGAGACGGGCGTGGGCTTCAGGCCCTACCTGTTGTGGCTGCGGCTCGAGGTTTCGCTCGCTGCCTATGTCGCGGGCCAGTCTCTGACCGAGGCCGCCTACAGCGGCGGCTTCGCCGACTCCGCGCACTTTTCGCGCACCTTCAAAAGCATGTTCGGCATCACGCCTGCGAGCGTGCGGCCCGAATAGCCGCTTCGTTCAATTGTTAGCTGCCCGGCGCGGCTAGAGTCTCTCCCGTCCGATCGTCCACCCACGGGAGCATCAGCAGGTGAAATCATGAATGTCAGTGTCAAGACCCTCGCCATCGTTTTGCTGGCGGCTTTGAGCGTGAATGCGCAGTCCTTCGAGCTCCTGCCGTCGGCCGACCCGTCAATGAATACCGAGGGCACCGGCCCCGTCACGGTAGTGTTCGAGTCCGGGCTCGGCGACTCCGGCCAGGTGTGGCGCGCCGTGCAATCGTCTGTTGCTAACAATTGTGCCAGGACGGTGTCGTATACGCGGCGTGGCTATGGCCTGGGCAGCAGCCCCGTCTACGGTCAGCGCGACGCTGAGCACATCGTCGCGGAATTGCGCATGCGCCTGGCGGAGTCCGGGCTCTCGCCGCCCTATGTGCTCGTCGGCCATTCGCTGGGCGGCCTGTACATGCAGTATTTTGCGCGCCGTTATCCCACGGAAGTGCAGGGGCTGGTGCTGGTCGACAGCATGCACCGGGACCAGATCAGTCGGGTCAAGGCAGCAACACCCGGTGTCTATCGCATGATGAACGTGGTCACTATCGTGATGGGCGGCGCCATGCGCCGCGAATTTACCGGGATCCCGTCGACGGCTGCCGAGATCGAGGCGCTGCCCGAGGCAGACGACGTGCCCACGATCGTCCTGTCCAGCACGCGGCCCGCGGCAGGCGAAAAGCCTGACTTCCGCGCGCTGTTAGCGCAGCTGCAAAATGAACTGGCAGTTGCCTACGCCGTGCGCCGCCATGAGTTCATCGCCAACAGCGGGCACTACATTCAGCGCGACCAGCCGCAGGCGGTCATCAACGCGGCGCGCGAACTGGCGGGATGCTGACACGCGGCTGACGCTGGTGAAACGAGCATGGGACGTGCGAGGACTGGCGGCGTCGCGGCGATTATCGCACTGGCACCTCGCCGAGACGTCGCAGTTCCACCAGCCGCAGGCGTTGAGCGAGTCGATGCGCAGTGCTTTTCTGCAGCGCTGCAATAAAGCGGGGATGTTTGCGAATCGGGTCCAGCCTGGGATCAAGGCTGTAGAACAAGTGATGCTGAATTCCGATGCCGCTTGCCATCGCCTGCTCGACGCTGGACAGGGCAGTCTCATGATCTTTCAGTAAGGATGACGCAGCGCCTTGCGGCAAATAGTTCCATTGATTCGGGCGACCAATACGGGTGGCGTCCGCCCTGATCTCCGCCAGCACCAGACGCAATAGTCGCTCACTCCTGGCGATCTCGCCCTGCATCATCAACACTTCGGCAAAACCCACATATACATCGAGCAGGCGCGGCTCGCGCGGTAATTGTGGCTGATCTGCTGCATCGAAGGTCACTCCAGAAACATTCTCAAGCAAACGGCGCGCTTTCAGCACATTGCCATGCTGTGCGTCGATTCTGATCGCCAGCAACGCCTCCAGCTCGCCAGCAGGCGAGATATTTCCGTCCTTGTACCCTTCATACGCGGCGGCCGCAGCTTGCGGCCACTTGCCACGAACCAACAACAAAGAAATATTTCGTTCCGCGAGCGGGACCGGCGCCCCGTCAAGTACCTGCTTAGCTGCGGCGAATTCGTCCATGCCGAGGTACGCATGGGCCAGCAAGCGTCGTGGCTGGTCGGCCTGCGCATCCAGTTTGAGCACTTGTTCGAGCAGCTTGGCGCTCTCTGCCAATTGACCTTCGCAACACCACTTCAGCTCGCCAAGGCGCGACAACGCTGGCACATAGAGCGGATTGCGCTGCACGACTTGCGTCAGCAGTGCGTCTGCCCCGGCAATGTCACTGCGCGCATACGCCAGGAATACCGCCCGCGTTACATCGTAACTGGGTTCCAGCGGGTCCAGTCGTCGCGCGCGATCGAGTGCGGCAAGCGCCTCGTCACCGCGTAATTTGTCCCGAAACAGCACGGCCGCCAGCCCGGCATGACCGCGCGCCGAATTCGGGTTGAGTTCAAGGCCTCTTCGGTAGTCGGCTTGCGCTTGCGTGAGATCCACAAACGCATTGACGTAACCGCGTTCGATATACGCAAAACCATTGTCAGGATCCAGTTGCACCGCGCGATCAGCCATCAAACGGGCCTCGTCCAGAGCGTCAAGGAATTGCTCGTCGCGATTCCTGCGCCCCTGGTACTCCGCAGTCATGAGCTTCGCACTCGCCAGCAAGGCGAGTGCGGAGGAAAACCGCGGGTCTTGCTTGACGGCACTGGACAGATTTTCCACCGCGCTCGCCATGTCGGACACGCGGGAATTGCCGAGCAGTGCCACGCCGCGCAGGAACGACAGGTAGGCGTCGACATTGTCGGTGCCCCGGTGAGTCAAACGCGCAGAGGCGTCGGAATCAAGGCTCAGCTGTAATGCCTTGGTCACCTCGAGCGCTATTTCATCCTGCACGGCAAAGATATCGTCAGGCGACCGATCGAAACGCATCGACCAGACGTGCGTGCCCGTTTCGGCATCGATCAATTGCGCCGTAACCCGCAGCTGTTGCTTGTCATGCTGCACGCTGCCTTCCAGCAAATAGCGCGCATTCAATTGGCGGCCGATGTCGCGGACGTCACGTTTCTTGCCGTCGAACACAAACGACGAGGTGCGCGAGATCACGTCGATGTCGCGCAGACTCGCCATCTGATGCAACAGCGACTCCGCCATCCCCTGCGCAATAAATGCGCTGTCCTGCTGCGGGCTCATATCGTCAAACGGCAGGACCGCCACTGATCGAGCCGGCAACGGCACAGCAGGAGCCGGGCTTTGAAGCTGCGATGTCGGCGGCACGACATTCACGCGTTGCTGCCAGGCCCACCACGCCGCACCGAGGATGCCTGCAGCTAACACGAGTGCGACCGCGAATCGTCGGCGCGGGTAGCTGTTGCTGACAGCGGAGCTGACTGGTGCGCCGACGTTGTCAACAGCTGGGCGATCCAGCGTGCGCACCTGCGCGACCATGCGGTAACCGCGACCGCGAACCGATGCGAGATAGCGTGGCGTGCGTGAGTCATCGCCCAGCGCATCGCGGGTCAGCTTCGCGCGCTGGTTGATGGTTTCCGGGCTTACGATGAGGCCCGGCCACACGGTGCGCATCAGCTCGTCGGTCGACAGAACCCGTGGTGCTGCAGTGCACAACGCCAGCAGGAAGTCAAATGAAAGCCGCGGCAGCGGTATTTCGACGCCCGCGCGCGTCACGCGAATCATGGCGGTATCGACGATCAGGTCGTCTACAGAGTAAATTGCAGTGGAATTGGCCTTGGCAGCGGTACTGTCGGGGTGCATATTCTGGTTAAACTTGTCTGCCGTCATTTTCGAGGGACATCGCCATGCGACCCAAAAATCGATTGCTCGGCGTAGTGTTATTGAGCGTTTGTATCACTTCAACGGCGGTTCTTGCCTGTGGTGACAAGATCGTACCTCTTGGCGGCGGCGTCCAGTTCGAGCGGCTCAATCGTAGCCGCAATCCGTCCACTATATTTCTGTTGTCCAGCACCGGACCGAGCGAGCGGTCAACGCGGATAGAGTCAGAGCTCGTCGATTCTTTGCGCCTGGCTGGACACTCGGTCAGGAAACTCGACACGCTGGCGACACTGGGCGATGCCCTGCGTGAGTCGCCGCCTGACATTCTACTGGTCGAGTCCGGACTGCCCGCGCCAACGACGTTGGTGAGGGAACTGCCTTTGAGCGACCGTACGATTGTGGTGGCAGTGGTGACCGAATCCAATCCTTTATCCCAGGCCTCAGCCCAGGATATGGGTAGTTGCGTGCAAATTGCAGACGGTACGAGTGCGCGGCGGGCAGTTCGTCAGATCGAGCGTGTGTTGCAGCAACGGTCCAAGGCTGGCGGACTCGCCTGTCCCAAGAAACCGTCCGTGGTGGCACTGCGAGGCTGACATCGATGGGTCGCAAGGCTCGACGGCCGCGAGTAAGCGTCCTCGCGCCTGCTTCAATATTACTTTCGGGTTTGGTTCCGGGCACAGCGCTTGCGCAGGCCTGGTTGCCTGCCAAAGGCAACTTTGACGTCGGCATTTACTACACCGATGTTCTTAACAAGAATCATTACCTGCCGAATGGCGACGAGCTGGACGTGGGGCATACGCGTACGCACAGCGTTGCTGTCACGCTGCAATATTCGCCAACTGACAAGATATTGCTAACGGCAGGGTTGCCGTTTGTGCGTTCGCGATACTATGGCGATCGCCCGCATCCGACCGAGATCGACAATGGCGATTACCACTCCTCGATCACTGACCTGCAAATTTCAGCGCACTACCAGCTGTTGGGCGGACCGGTTGCACTGGCGCCATTCGTCGTAATGATAGTGCCTGTCAAAGATTATGAGGCCCTGGGCCATGCGGCGCCGGGTCGTCACCTGCGCGAGCAATGGGTTGGTTTTTATACAGGCGCGAGCCTGAACGACTGGATTCCGCGCAGTTACGTGCAGTTGCGTTACTCCTATGGGTTTGTGGAGAAAGTGGCCGACGTTGGGCACGACCACAGCAATGTCGATCTTGAGTTTGGCTATTTCGCGACGCCGTCCCTGTCGCTGTTGGCGACCGCGTCCAGGCAATTTGCGCATGGCGGTATACCGGTGCCGGTTCCGCCTACGCATCCTTTATATGCCTACCATGACCAGCTGGCTGCCACGACCTTTCTGACGCTGGGTGCAGGCGCATCCTGGTCGCCCCGAGGCAATATCAACTACAACGTTTTTTACGCGCGCGCGGTCAGTGGGACCAACGGCCACAAGCTCGACGGCAGCCTCTCGGTGGGGTTCAACATGCGATTTTCGACTCGCTAGCAGCCCGTCGGGCACCTTCAGTCAATCTTCAACCAAGCTTCTCCGGACCTTCACGCAAGCGCGGGGCCCCTGCGCGCACCTTGGCGCTGCGGGCAGTTGCTCGCAGCAGCCAACAACTCTGGAGAAAAGCTATGTTTACGCACCGACCCCCCAAATCGCGGTGGCTCGCCGCCGCCATATTGCTGGCAACGGCAACACTGGCCGGACCGATCAGCCGCGCCGACGATGTCACTCAATGGACCGCCATTGGTGCCAGCACTTTTGCAGCCAAGGGCGCCAACGGTTCTATCTATGGTGCGATCCTGCAGACCGCCGTTTACGACGCAGTCAACGCGATAGATGGACGCCATCGCACCTATGCAATTATCCCGCAGACGCCAACCGCGGGTGCCTCGCAACGGGCCGCCGCCGCGGCCGCCGGTTACTACACGCTCATTGGGCTGTGGCCCGATCAACAGGCGGCCCTCGCGCCGGTCTTTGCCGCGTCGCTTGCTGCCATTGGCAGCGGCTGGGCAACAGACCAGGGCGTAGCGATCGGCCGGGAAGTAGCGAATGCCAACCTCGCGCTGCGCAGCAACGATGGCCGCACAGCCTCAATCACCTATGTGTTTGGACCTGTGGTGCCGGGCGAATATCAGGCTACCGTGCCTTATCCGCCGTCAGGCCAGCCGGTCATCAATCCGGCGTTAGGTCAGGTGCGGCCGTTCGCGATCGACAGCCCGTCGCAGTTTCGCCCCGATGGTCCGCCTGCGCTCGATAGCGAGGAATATGCCGAGGACTACAACGAAACCAAGGTGATGGGCGCGTTGGTGAGCCCGCTGCGCAGCGACGCGCAGACCGAAATAGCGCGTTTCCATACCGAAAACCCGACGCTGTTCTGGGGGCGCAATCTGTCGAACTTCGTAGCATCGCGCAACCTCAGCATCGCCGACAGTGCGCGACTCTCTGCGATGATGTGGGTGGCCCAGGCCGATGCCATCATCGGTTGCGTCGATGCCAAGTACCACTTCCGCGCGTGGCGCCCGTTCACGGCCATTCGCGCAGGTGACACCGACGGCAATGCCGCGACAGTGGGCGATCCGGCCTGGCTGCCGCTTGCTAACACGCCGCCGCATCCCGAATATCCGTCGGCGCATGGCTGCGTCACCGGAGCAGTCGTTGGCAGCATGCGGGCATTCTTTGGAACCAAGAAGCTCAGCTTTGCGTTCAACAGCACGGTCACAGGACAAACGCATAGCTACAGTCGGGTTGGCGAACTGGCGAGTGAAGTCTCGGACGCGCGCGTGTTCGGCGGCATGCACTTTCGCTTCGCTAACGAGGACGGACTGCAGCTGGGCCGTCAGGTAGCCAAGCTAGTCTCCCGGCACTATTTCAAGAGTGTGGATGACAGCGACGATGACGACGATCGTGATGATCGGGGCCGCGGGCGCCACGACGATTGACAATTGCTGAGTGGCAGAGGCCCCGGACCGAATCATCGGCCGGGGCGCTCTGCCAGAACCGCAAACGCATCCACGTTCTGTTCGATCGCGTGCGCGACAGTTGGCCCGCCCCCGTGTCTGGACGACTATTCAACCTTGAGCGATCAACCACTCGACAGCGACAATGAAGTCATCAAACACTACCTGCTTGCGTTCGGCACCGAAGCTTGGCAGCACCGGTCAAACGCGATTGCTCCCTTCCTCAACAAGGGGCCATATTCGGTTGAATACTTAGCATGACTGCGTGCGCGCAGCACAGAGTGCGGAGGCACGACGCCGAATGAGTACCTTGCGATCTGCAAAGTCCGTCACCTTCATCCTCGTACGCGACCGCGAGCTGACAGCAAAAGGCGTGACGTTCATGGTTTACCCGGGCTTGGGCCAGGACGAACTCGGCATCTGGTCAGCGCCCGGCGGCGGTACCGAGGTCGCGAGGTTCAATGATCCGGAAGGTAATAACTTAAGTCTAACGCAGGCGTGAGCGCAGTGAGTAGCGTCGCAACCCTTGCGGGCCAGATGTCAATCGCTGCGCCGCCTTCTCTGAGGCGAACAGCCCGCCGCCGCCCGGCCGAGATCGGCCAGGACCGGGATTCGCATCAGATCGCCTGGCCCTGATTGTTTGATAGCGCGCTGGTGATTCGACTGCGGGCGTGTGCGCATACCGCTTTACGATCGGCCAGTGTGCCCGGATCGAAAGGCTCAAGAAACCGCACGCTAACAGCGTAGCTGCCCTTGCGGGTGAATGCGCGCCAGGCGCTTTCCCAGCCTGTTTCTTCACCAAGCCAGGCAATTTCGGGCCCGTACTCGCCGAAATCGAGCAATACGGGTTGGATCATTATCGGTTTGGGCAGCGGAGTCAGTGCGGCAAACAGCGACGGTTTGAATGGCAATAGTCCGCGACCGTCCGATGTTGTGCCTTCAGGAAACAGTGTCACTGACCAGTTATCCACAACGGCTTTGCGCAGGGCGTTTATTTGCTCTGCGACATTCTGCTTGTCAGTGCGACTAACAAAAATAGTTCCGTTACAGGTCGCCAGCCATCCGATGATCGGCCATGCGCGCACGCCGTCCTGGGCGACAAAAGCCGTGCCCGTCAAGCCGCCGAGGATGGGAATGTCATGCCACGACACATGGTTCGCGACAAAGAACACATCCTTGCGCAGTGGCCTGCCGCAGACCTTCACGCGGACGCCCAGAGCGCGGGAGGCGATGCGCAGAAACAGCATCGCCCAGGGAGATGGCAGTTTCAGCAGCTGCCAGAGAAGATGCGGTGGCAACAACAGCGCCAGCGCCGCGCCGATCCAAATCACCCGCATCGCACACAGCAGGCAATCCTGTGGCGCTATCTTGGGGACAGTGTTGGCAAGAGTCGCCATAGTTTTCAATTCCAGCGTTAGCCCGGATTGGCCACCAAAGGCGCATATTGCAAAAAATTTGTGACGCTACCGTGACGAAATGCCACTTGCTAGGTTGAGCGTACTTCGACCGGGATAGTAGCGAGTCGGCGCAGGAGCGTCCGCCGGCGCGCAAGTGGCCACCAATCGTAAAGCAGTACTTCAATGGGGCGCCACATGGCTACCCAGCCGAGAATCAACAGGCCTTCGTCCACGATCGCACTGTCGACGACGACCGGGTGCGCGATGAGTGCGCGACGTAGCACCAGGCACGCAACCAGGAACAGAAGGCCTATTGCCAGGCTGACCACGCCGTAACGCAACAGCTTCATCAGCTCATTGCGCAGCTGCCTTTCGCGGTAGGCAAAGTAATGGTTGACAGCCTCAGGGAGAGTACGAGCGGAGTCGCTTTGCGCTTCGGACACCGGCAGATGAACAATCAATCGCAGTTGCCGTCGGCTGCCAGCTTCATTGCACGCGTCTAACAGATATGCAGCAGCGTTCTCGTCCAGATCCTTTTCATGGAACGGCGCGGGATCCAGCGTGTGGAACAGCTGGCGCACATCGTGCAGGCGAATCTCCAGCAGCGTGTCGCCGTGCTCGCGTCGGTACGCGGGTTTTTCTGGATCGTTTGCCAAGTGAAAAGTTTCGGGAACGCATCCGCAACAATGCGATGCGAATCAACGCGCCGCAGTCACCTTCAGCATGAACATCCGGTGCATGGCTTCAAGGGAGCGCGCGGCGTTGTCGTAGTAAAGCGCCTCGTCGAATGACACGCTCTGCGAAGTCGACGTGCTGCGGGTCGTGGCCGTCGTATTGATACCGACGTCCTCGGTGGTCTTGCTCTTCACGGCGTCGCCGACCGCGCCCATCGTGAACGGGTTCTTTGCGGGCACAATCGCCTGCTTGAGCCATAGCCGCGCGCCGGGTCCCATCTTGCCGACGAACTGATACTGCGATTCACCGGGCCGCAGGTACTCGGCGAACTGAACATCTGCTTTGGCCTGCTCAAAGAACTTGCCACCGGCACTGGCCGTGCCGAGGTCGATCACCGCGCTGCCCGTGAGAAACTCCGCATTGAGCGGATAGCTCGCGCGGACGAAGGTGCCGGTGGACTGCGGGCTGATAGTGCCGCAGTCCGGCGCGAATGGCCGGCCGCGCGGGCTTACGTAGACTACGGTTTCCCCGGCGTTGCCGCCCTTGCCGGCCTCCAGCTTGCGGTAAGCGACGCGGATCCCGGTGTCGTATTTTGCCGTGAACTTGGCGTACAACTCGTTAGCCGCGAGTTCCTCGTAGGGAACGATCTCGATGCCGGCCGCCTTCATGTCCGCCTCGATGCGGTCGAGCAAGCCGTCGGCGACGGCCTGCATCTTCACCGGATCGAGTCCGCCCGGGATGCTGCCCTCTGAGGACCGGCTGTATACAACCCAGGCCCCACTCGACGATGCCGACGCGGCTTTCGAAAAGATGAACTGCACGCAGAAGTTGGTAACGGCGACACGCTTGATGTTCTTCAGCTTGCCTTCGGCCTGCGTTGCTACGTAAGTGCCCGCCGCCGCCTCAGGCGGCGCGGAGAAATCGAAGGTCTTGGTGAGGTCTACGGCGCGCGGGTCGCCACCGCCGCCAAGCGTGATCGCGGCGGCCGAAAGGGGCAGGACGCAGACAAGAGTCGTTAGTGCGGAGACGCGCATGCAGTGGGCTCGAGTGGTGAAGGTGCGGGCATTATCGCTCAGCCCCGATCTCCGCGCCAAGCCGGGCATTTCTCGCTGGCGCAAAACGGACGTTCACGAATTTCGGCAGACGACCCTCACCGGGCCTGGCGCGCCGCCGCGGTCTTGAGCGGTATGCGCAGCCGGTCTGCCAGAAACGCGAAGGCATCGGCGTTCTGTTCGATCGCTTGCGCGACGGTGGGACCGCCTCCGTGTCCGGACGACAATTCAACATTGAGCAGAATGGGCGCGGGTCCAGCCTGCGCGGCCTGCATCGCGGCCGCGAACTTGAAGGAATGCATCGGTATCACGCGCGTGTCGTGATCGCCGGTGATGATCATGGTCGCGGGATAACGCGTTCCCGCGCGCACCCGATGCAGCGGCGAGTACGCGTACAGGGCAGGGAAATCCCTGGCATCCTGGGGCGAGCCGTATTCGCCAGTCCAGCCAGCGCCCTGGCCGAAGCGATCGAACCGCAGCATGTCCATGACGCCGACACCGGCGATGGCCGCGCCGAACAGCTCCGGGCGCTGGGTGATGCAGGCGCCGACCAGCAGGCCGCCGTTAGATTCGCCGCGAATCGCGAGCCGGGGAGTGGACGTGTAACGCTGGGCAATCAGCCACTCGGTCGCCGCAATGAAATCATCGAACACTACCTGCTTTCGCGCACGGTTCGCCTGGCGATGCCAGGCCTCGCCATATTCGCCGCCGCCCCGGATGTTAGCTATCGCATAGACACCGCCGAGCTCCAGCCAGGCGATGCGCGACGAACTGAATGTTGGCAGAACCGGAATACCGAAGCCGCCATAACCATAGAGCAACACGGGGTTCTGGCCGTTGAGCTTGAGACCCTTGCGGTAGGCAAGCATCATCGGAATGCGCGTGCCGTCCTTGCCCGGGTAGAAGACCTGCTTCTGCTCGAACGCGCCGCTGTCAAAGTTCACTTTCGGCGCACGGAACACCTGGCTCTTGCCGGTTTCAGGATCGTAGCGATAGACCGTCGACGCAGTGACCAGATCGGTGAACAGGAAGAAGGTCGCGCGATCCGCGGCTTGTCCGGCAAAACCAATCGCGGTGCCGGTTCCGGGCAGCGCAATTTCGCGCAGCAGTTTGCCGTCCAGGCCGTAGGCGACAACCCGCGTACGCGCGTCGCGCATGGTTCGCACAAAAAGCTGGTGTGCAACCAGCGTGACACTGGGTGATGTCAGGTCAATGGCGTCCGGTCCCTCCGCGATGACGGTGCGGGGGCTGGCAGCCGGCTGCAACGGATCGATGGCGATGACCTTGCCGTTAGGAGCGCCGGCAGTCGTCAGGAAAAACAGTTGTCCCTGGTCCGCGCCGGCATAGACGTAGGCAGCCTTGAAACCCTCGACGACCGTCGTCACGGCGCGGGTCGCCGATGCCATGTCGATCAGGTAGACGTTGTGTACGCCCTTGTCGCCGACCTGGCCTTCTCCGGCTGCCACGACCAGCCAACGGCCATCGTCGGATAACCCGGGCAAGTACTGCCAATCCGCATGCGCCGGAAACTCGAGGAGTTTCTGGTCAGCGGACGCGGGCGTGCCTAACACGTGGTAGTAAACCGCGTTGCCAAGATCCTGGGCGCTGAGCTCTGCGCCGGGCGCGGGCGCCGGAAGCGCGCTGTAAACGAGGCCACGATCGTCGCCCGAAAAGACCGGCTCGTAGTACTTGGTAAAACGAATCACGTCGGGCAGATCAAGGCCGGTATCAAGATCACGCACGTGCCAGTCCGTCCAGTCGGATCCGGACACCGACACGCCGTAGGCGAGCAGCCGTCCGCCATGGCTGGGCACATAGCCGACCACGGCGAGGCTGCCGTCCTTCGACAGCGTGTTAGGGTCGAATGCGATGGTCGGCGGCGCGTCGAGCGCTTTGGTCACATACAGCACATTCTGGTTCTGCAGGCCGGAGTTGCGGGTGAAGAAGTAATGACCGCCAGCCTGAAACGGCACCCCGAAGCGCTCGTAATTGACCAGCTGCGACAGACGCGAGCGCAGGCGCTCGCGCCCCGGCAGCGCGGTGAGATAACTGTTGGTGAGTTGCGCCTGGGCGGTTATCCAGCTGCGCGTCGCGTCGGAATCGAGATCCTCGAGTCCGCGATACGGGTCCGGCACGAGGGTTCCGTGGTAATTGTCGACCGTGTCGCCGCGCACCGGCTGCGGGTAGTCAAGGCGTTTGGGGGGTTGTGCGGCTGCCACAAAACCAAGCGTCGCGATGCTGACCACGACTAACAGACTGGACCGGCGCGAGGGATACCGCATGCTTGACTCCATAACAATTACCCGAAGGATAACAGGGCGCCGAAGCCGACGTTCGCGATCGCCTGCTTGGTGTCACGAAGCGTCCGTCACCGCTACCGGCGAGACCTCACGCACGATGCGCCTGGCGTTGCTGATTTCCGCAATGCGCAAATCATAGGCTGTCTGCAAGTTCAGCCACGAACGTGCATCGCCGCCGAAGTAGCGTGCCAGACGCATGGCAGTATCTGCACTCACGCCGCGCCGCTTACGCACCACTTCGTTGATGCGTGGCGCCGGTACACGCAATGCCTTGGCCAGAGCATTGGCGCTCATGCCAAGAGGCTTCAGAAAATCCTCCCGCAGCACCTCTCCAGGATGTACGGGCCGCATGCCGTTCTTAAACATATCTCTATCACTCGATTGCAGATATTTTCGGTGCCGCACAGCGGCCATTCAGCGATGGCCGCCTGGCATCAATGGGCGGTCGGCCAGCGACGCCAAGGCTATTCCACCGGCACCGTCCTGCTGGCGGCCCAGTCGCGCAATGCCGCGACCTGTTCGGCCATCACCACCGACAAGGGCCGCGTGGCCTGCAGTTCATGCGCAATGTGCTTCGCGCCCGCGGGTTCGTGGCGGCTGAGCGCCGAGTAACGCGCGGCGACCACGGCCTGCTCGATTTCAGCGCCCGAGTAGCCGGCGCAGCGTTCCGCCAGCGCCTGGCGCTCGGCGTCCATGAGCGGCACCTGGCGTTTGTCAGCATGGATGCCGAGGATTTCGGCGCGCACTGCCGTGCCCGGCAGGTCGACAAAGAATATTTCATCGAAGCGGCCCTTGCGCACCAGCTCCGGCGGCAGCACCGTGATGTCGTTGGCGGTGGCGACCACGAACACCCGGGCGCGCTGCTCGGCCAGCCAGGTCAGGAACGTACCTAACAAACGGCGCGACACGCCGCCGTCGTTGTCGCCGGTGGCGAGCGCTTTTTCGATTTCGTCGGCCCACAGCACGCAGGGCGCCAGCGCCTCGGCGGCCTGCAGCGACTCGCGCAGGTTCTTTTCCGATTCGCCCTGCCACTTGCTGTAGAGCGCGCCGAAATCAATCTTCAGCAATGGCACGCCGAACAGCGCGGCGGTCGCCTTGGCCGCGAGGCTCTTGCCGCAGCCCTGCACACCTAACAGCAGGATGCCCTTGGGCGCATCCAGCCCGGGCACGGAGTTGTCGAAGGCCGGCTTGCGCTGCTGCAGCCAGGCGCGCAGGCGGCGCATGCCGCCGACGTCGGCGAACCGGGCGGTGTCCGGTTCATAGCTGAGCTGGCCACCCCGGTTCAGCAGTTCGTACTTGGCCTTCAGGACGCGCGGGATATCGCCCGAAGCTAACGCGCCGTCGTTGAAGATCGCCTGGCGCGCCAGCCGTTCGGCATCCACGGCAGTGACGCCGGCGAGGTTCTGCACCAGCGCCGCGTGCGCGGTGCGGTCGATCTGCACCGGTTTGCCGGGATTCAGCGTCAGCCATTCCTTCACGACCCGCTCGATGATCATCAGCCGCTCGCTTACGGACGGCAGCGCGATGTGGAAATGCGCGGCCAGGTGCTCGAGCTCCGCTGGCAGCGTGATTTCGTAGCTAACAAGCACCAGGGTGCGTGCGACCCTGGCGTAGTCCTGCGCGATCTCGCGCAGGATGCGCACGTTCAGGGGATCACTCAGGTAGGGGTGAAAATCGAGCAGCACATAAATGCCGGCGGTCGGTGTCGCCTTGAGGTGCCGCAGCAGGGCTTCGGGATCGCTGAGGTGCTTTTGCGGGCCGCCCAGGTCCACATCGAGCCGGCTCATGCCCTCAGTGGCCGACCACTGGAACACGGCCCAACCGCGGGGGCGCCGCACCGCATGGCTGGCGGCCAGGACCAGGTCAAGGACCCGGCCTTCGTCCCGGCTTTCGATGGCGATCAGGGGTAACCGGGAGGCCAGCAGGTTTTCCAGGTCGGACCGGGGGTCGAGGGGGCTTTTGGCCCGATTCCCGGGGCTGGTTGTATCCATAAGTAGGCCTGGACTGTAACAAAGTACCGGTTCTGGCCCAAAAACGGGTCGTGGATATTGCGATGTGGCTCGAATTCCCTAGAATTCCGGGCTCTCTTCAAGGTATGCCCATGCCCAAGGTCGAACGTGCGAATTCATTGACAGCCCGTGGTGGCGGACCGGCGGTCGTGCCGGCCGTGGCGCCGCCGCGCCCGCACGTCCCGACCCGGCCGTCGCGGTCGCGCAAGGCCCGGTGGATCGACCCGTTCGAGGCCCGCGAGATTCGCCGCCTGGTGCGCGAATTTGGCTCGCCCCTGCTGATCGTCGATTGCGAACGCGTCCGGCAACAATACCGCCAGCTCAACCGCGCGCTGCCAGGCGTGCTACTGCATTACGCGTTGAAGCCGATGCCACATCCGGCGGTCGTGCGCACGGTCTATGCAATGGGCGGCAACCTGGATCTTGCGACCACCGGTGAAGTGGACCTGGTCGCGCGCATGGGGCTCGATCCGCAGCGCTGCATACACACCCATCCGATCAAGCGCGACTCCGACATCGTCGATGCGCTGCGTCGCGGCATCACCCTGTTCGTGGCCGACAATCATGACGAGGTGCGCAAGTTCGCGCGGCATCGCGGCAAGGCGCAGCTGCTGCTGCGCGTGTCGTTCCGCAGCCCGGGCGCGGTGTGCGACCTGTCGCGCAAGTTCGGTTGCGATCCCGAGGATGTCGCCTCGCTGGCCCGGCTTGCCAAAGATCTCGGCGTTGAAATTCGCGGCCTGTCGTTTCACGTCGGTTCGCAGGCGCAGACCGCCGCGAAACACGTCGAGGCCATCGAAGTCTGCGCGCGCCTGATGACGCTCGGCCGGCGCGAGAAGCTCGGCGCCTTCGACCTGCTCGACATCGGTGGCGGTTTTCCGATCGACTACGCGCAGCGCGTGCCGGACATCGGGCGTTTCTGTGCGCCGATCCGCAAGGCGCTGTCCGACCTGCCTAACAGAATCAGTGTGATCGCCGAGCCGGGTCGCTACATCGTCGGTCCCGCCGCGATCGGCGTGGCCACGGTGATTGGCCGCGCCAAGCGCGAGGGCCATTGGTGGTATTACCTCGACGATGGCATGTACGGCTCCTACAGCGGGCAGATCTACGATCATGCGCGCTATCCGGTCGAGGCCCTGCCGACGGTCGATTTCGATCCCGCGGCCGAGAAGCTGCCGTCAGTGCTGGCAGGCCCGACCTGCGACAGCATCGACGTGATCGCCGAGAACCTGATGCTGCCGGAATTGCGCGCGGGCGACCTGGTGATCGGCCGCTCGATGGGCGCCTACACCTGGGCGAGCGCCAGCGACTTCAATTTCTTCCCCAAGGCCACGGTGGTTTCGGTCAATGCCGACGCCGGCGATGTCGGCGGCGTCGTGCAGGTGTTGCGCTGATGTTGCTGACGCGCCGCCGGTTTGTGCTGCAGGCGGCCTTCGCAGCCAGCGCGGTTGCGCTTTCCGGGCGGGCGCGGGCCGGCGATGATTTTCGACTGGAGCTCCACAACACCCACACCGGCGAGTCGCTGGCGGCCGACATTTGCGGCATCGATGGCGTTCTCAATGCGGATTGCCTCGCGCAGTTTGATCATCTGCTGCGCGACCATCGCAACGACGCCGTGCGTGTCATGGATCGCGGCCTGTTCCCGCAGCTGCTGGCGCTGCCGCGCGTGTTAGGCGTGCCGGCGCGCTACGAAGTCATTTCCGGTTACCGCTCGCCGCAGACCAACCAGGCACTGCGTGCCGCCGGGCACGGTGTCGCGGAGCACAGCCTGCATCTCGAAGGCCGCGCCATCGATGTGCGCCTGGCCGGCGTGGATTGCGCGCGGCTGCGCGATGCGGCGCTGG